>CAIVGC010000143.1 GCA_903905335.1 uncultured Methylococcaceae bacterium | reverse complement strand
ATTGAAAAGCAATTCCTAAATGTTGTCCATATTGAGCTAAGCCTTCTTCGATCTCAACCGAGACACCTGTTATTACAGCACTCAATCGTGTGGCAGCACTAAACAAAATCGCGGTTTTTCTTGCAATAACTTCTAAATATTTAGCTTCAGTAGTCTCTGGATTATTACAATTTAACAGTTGTAATACTTCACCCTCAGCAATAGCAGTGGTAGTTTTTGATAGAATCTCCATAACTCGCATATTGCCAGTACGAACCATCATTTCAAAAGCACTAGAATAGAGATAATCCCCCACTAATACACTAGCGGCATTTCCCCAAACAGCATTAGCAGACTCTTTACCGCGTCTAAGATCAGATTCGTCTACGACGTCATCATGCAATAGTGTTGCCGTATGAATAAACTCAATAACAGCCGCAAGCACTAAATGATTATCACTAACGCCACCTAAAGCTTTAGCCGCAAGTAATAACAGCATGGGCCGTAAACGTTTGCCACCATTACCGACAATATAGCGCCCCATCTGATTAATGAGAATAACATCTGAGCTTAATTCATTAATAATGAGTTGATCGACAGCTAAAGCATCGATGGCAGTTAATTGCTTGATCGAATCAAAATCAATCGATGCAGGCGTATTCGTGGGCGATTGTGAGTTCGATACCATTGATTTAATACTGAATATGTAAGTTTAGGTTATTTTTCAAAGTGATAACTATAATTCATCACATTTTTGCGTTATTATACCCCAATAGGAAACTAACTGCCCATGCTATTAAAAAATAGCTTAGGCCTCACAATAACATTTCCTTATTACCCTTAAGTTAAAGCAACACTTAAATAAAATAGTTTATTGTTGACTAACTTCTACTTTAAAAATATAATCCTCTGTTCACTTTATAACAGATTAATGCTTGATGGAGCTTGCGCCGATGTATGCGGTAATTCAAACAGGTGGTAAACAGTACCGTGTAGAAGAAGGTACTTACTTAAAAATAGAAAAACTAGAGCTGGGCACAGGCGATAGCATTGAATTTGACAAAGTGCTGATGATTCAAACAGATGATACTGTTAAAATCGGCTTGCCTTTTATCGAAGGCGGCAAAGTTACAGCAACTGTCCTGTCTCAAGGTAGACATGATAAGATCAAAATCATAAAATTCAGAAGACGTAAGCACCACATGAAACAAATGGGGCATCGTCAATACTATACAGAAATCCAGATTACTGGCATTTCTGCTTAATATTTTAGGAGTTAAAAATGGCTCATAAGAAGGCGGGTGGTAGTACTCGCAACGGTCGTGACTCTAATGCAAAACGCTTAGGTGTCAAACGCTACGGTGGCGAACTCGTAGCAGCAGGAAACATCATTGTACGTCAACGTGGAACTAAATTTCACGCCGGTGACAATGTAGGCTGTGGAAAAGATCATACCCTGTTTGCGACGGCAGAGGGTAGAGTCGTATTTCAAGTTAAAGGCCCTAAAGGCCGTAAATTTATCAGCATTATTGCTGCATAAATTTAAACTGCTTTACAGCTTTAAAGTTTAGTTAACCGGATTAAGTAACGTAACCCGGTTGCTTTAAAAAAGCCCCGTCATTCTTGGCGGGGCTTTTTTTGTTTTTATCGGTTGGTTTTGTATGTGGCGCGTGTAAGTTATGAGATTTGTTGACGAAGCAGAAGTTCGTGTAGAAGCTGGCGATGGCGGTAATGGCACCATCGGCTTTCGACGCGAAAAATATATTCCTTTTGGCGGACCAGACGGTGGTGATGGTGGTGATGGTGGTAGCGTTTATCTAATCGCTGTTGAAAACGTCAATACACTGGTGGATTTTAGATATCATGCCGTGCATAGAGCTCAACGCGGACAAAATGGCATGAGCCGTAATTGTACTGGCAAAAAAGGCGATGACTGCTTTGTTCCCGTGCCTTTAGGCACACAAGTTTCCGAAAAAGACACCGGCGAAATCATAGGTGACCTTACCAAGGTTGGCGAAACACTGCTGGTTGCAAAAGGCGGCTTTCATGGCTTAGGTAACACTCGCTTTAAAAGCAGTATCAATAGAGCGCCTCAAAAAGCCAGTAAAGGCAGTGAAGGCGAACACCGCATTCTTCTTTTAGAACTTACCTTAATTGCCGATGTTGGCTTACTAGGCATGCCCAACGCCGGAAAATCTAGCCTGATACGCTCCGTTTCATCGGCCACACCTAAAGTAGCAGATTATCCTTTTACCACCTTACATCCCAATTTGGGCGTAGTGAGTGTCGATGATTTACGTAGCTTCGTGATTGCCGACATCCCCGGCGTTATAGAAGGCGCAGCAGAAGGTGCAGGCTTAGGCTTACAGTTTCTTAAACATTTATCACGCACCGGATTATTACTGCATTTAATCGATGTAGTCCCCTATGAAAGCATGGATACGCCCGTACAAGCAGCGAAAAAAATTATCCATGAAATCGGAAAGTGGAGTGACGACTTAGCCAACAAACCACGCTGGCTAATACTTAACAAAATTGACCGCTTACCTTACGATGAAGCTGAAGAACACTGCCAAGCAATTATTGATGAATTAGAATGGCAAGGCCCTGTTTTTAAAATCGCAGCCATTAATGGCGAAGGCACTAAAGCCTTAATGTTTGCCATCATGAACTTTTTGGAAGAGCAACGGCGGAATAAAAGTGAGCAGGAATGAGTTTACAAACGTTAAACGAGTTGTTGTAAAAATAGGTAGCTCTTTATTAACCAAGGGCGGTCTAGGGCTAGATAAAACAGCGATCACAGCTTGGGTTAAACAAATGGCTGAGCTAAGACATCAAGCTATTGATGTCATTCTAGTTTCCTCAGGATCAGTCGCCGAAGGCATGAGCCGTTTAGGCTTAAAAACTAGACCGAAAACGCTACATGAACTTCAAGCCGCCGCCTCCGTCGGCCAAATGGGCTTAGTGCGCGTTTTTGATGATAACTTTCAACAACATAGCTTGCATGCCGCACAAGTTTTACTCACCCATGACGACCTATCTAATAGGCAGCGTTATTTAAATGCCCGCAGCACCTTATTAACCTTATTAAAATTTGGTGTTGTTCCCGTTATTAATGAAAATGATGCCGTGGCTACCGAAGAAATTCGTTTTGGTGATAACGACACTTTAGCGGCCTTAGTGGCCAATTTAGTGGAAGCTGAACTACTTATTATTCTAACCGACCAACAAGGTCTATTTACTGGCGACCCCAGCCTGTACCCAGATGCGCAATTAATTTCTGAAATTAGCGTTAATGATGCCCGCTTAGAAACAATGGCAGGTGAAAGCCGTAGCGGTTTAGGTCGCGGCGGCATGTCTACCAAAGTAAGTGCTGCACGCTTAGCCTCTCGTTCAGGTGCCGCGACAGTGGTTGCTGCTGGCGCTGTTGACGATATCATTACTAAGATCATATCAGGCAGCAATTTGGGTACACACTTTCTACCAGACATAGAACCCTTAGTCGCAAGAAAACGCTGGTTAGCTGGGCAATTGCAAGTCAAAGGACAATTAATACTCGATGCAGGTGCGGTTAAAGTATTAAAAAGTGACGGTAAAAGCCTATTGGCTGTTGGTGTCAAAACCCTCTCAGGACACTTTGAACGCGGCGAACTCGTCTCCTGCAAAGATGAATCAGGCATAGAGATTGCGCGTGGGCTCATCAACTATGGTCATACAGAAGCGGAACTCATTGCCGGCAAAAACAGCACAGAATTTGAGAAAATTCTAGGCTATGCAGATGATTCAGAACTAATACACAGAGATAACTTAGTGTTGATTTAGACTTTTGTAAAAAAGCTTAAGTTCTGAAATAAAGGCTATTATTAATCAAGATAAAACCAAGCTTAGTTACAATTTGAGGCTCTATGTGATTTATAGTGGGTAAATGATAAATACACACTTACAAGTACCTGAAAAACCGCCACACGTCATCCCGGCATGGACTGCAAAGGATCCAGAGTACATGGATGTACGTATCGAATGTTAGAGTCCATATTATGAAGCTTATAGTGATGCGACATCAGCCACCCATGGATTCCGGCAGTCTCCATACTGGAATGACGATTTACCCACTACGATTCACATAGAGCCCAATTTAACTTATGCTCACAATAAATCAACCATCACAAATTTAATAATGGGCCGAGTACTATGGAAGCTACTGAACAAATCCATTCAGCACAATTTCTAGACTATCAATTACAAGAGATCATCAGCTTACTGGAAAAACAGAGCATTGAAAGGACTTTGGTTCAGCGTGGCCCATCAATAAATCACGAACTCATTGCAGCCATGCTGCAAAATCAACATCAAGCTCGATTACAAGAAAAACTTGTCCAGCTTCATCCTGCCGATTGTGCCTTTATTTTAGAATCATTACCCTTAGATGAACGCCAGATCGTATGGGATGTCATCAAATCACACCATGATGGGCAAATATTGCTCGAAGTTTCTGACGCCGTCAGACAAACACTCATCTCAGGTATGGCAGCCGAAGAACTGGCTACGGTTGCCGGCAAATTAAATACCGACGAAATTGCCGATCTTGCGGCTAATCTACCTAAAAGAACCATGCTCAAAATACTTCGCTCATTAAACAGCGAAGATCGCCAACATTTAAACAATATCTTGTCTTATCAAGAAACTCAAGTTGGTGCATTGATGGATTTTGGCATGATTACTATCCGCAATGACCTCAATCTTAAGGCTATCATTGCTTATATAAGACGATTAGGAAAACTACCTAGCCACACCGACAAATTATTTGTAGTCGATCAAGACAATATTGTTCAGGGCATATTGCCACTACAAAGACTACTCACTCACCTGCCCTCGCAACAAGTCGCTGAAGTCATGATCACTGATTTTGTAAGATTTCAGATTGATCAAGAAACAGCCGAAGCCGTCCGCGCCTTTGAACGCTATGATTTAATCTCTGCTCCCGTAGTCGACAAACAAGGCAAGCTGCAAGGACGACTTAGCGTAGACCATATACTCGATTATATCCGCGAAAAATCAGATGACGACCTACTCAGCCAAGCCGGCGTTGGCGAAGAAGAAGATTTGTTTTCTAGTGTTTGGAAAAGCGCTAGGAACCGCTGGGGTTGGCTATTGATTAATATCGTTACCGCCTTTGCCTCAACGCGCATTATTGGGGTATTCGAAGACATCATCTTACAATTAGTCGCACTCGCTTCCTTAATGCCTATTATTGCTGCCATGGGCGGCAATACCGGCAATCAAACTAGCATGTTAATCATAAGATCGCTCGCTTTAGGGCAAGTCACCTCTAGCAACATGGGCAGATTAATCAGAAAAGAACTTAAACTCGCCATCATAAACGGTATTTTTATAGGCTTAATTATGGGCCTAGTGAGTCTAGTTATCTACCAAGACCCAGCCCTTTCTGCGGTTATGGCGACCGCCATGTTTATTAATCTACTCGTTGCTGTTATTTTTGGCCTCGGTATTCCCTTATTACGCCATCAATTCGGCAAAGATCCCGCAGTAGGTACCAGCGTCATATTAACAGCGGTCACTGACTCCATGGGCTTTTTCATTTTTCTAGGCCTAGCCAGTTTATTTCTAATTAAATAACGTTAAAGCATAGCCAGCACTAATTAACTATCTAAACCAAGCCTTAGCTTCTTGCCTTTAAACTAAGAGATGATACACTTAGTCCTTATTAATAAGCTGATTTCTAATAGAATTATCTTATATTATAGTGCCAACAATAATTACTAAATCAATACTATAACCCTATGAAAAAGTACAAAACACTACTATTTATTATCGCGTTTATAGCGCTACTTGTAAGCCAATATAAACTGATCATGCCGTTAATGTACAAAGTTGCAGCATCCGATCTTTTTCTGGTCGACAGTAAAGACCAAGCCAGCCAATTACCGATATCGACCCCTTTGACAGGCATTGCTTACATGCATTGCAATCACGACATTAAAACAAAACTTGGAGCTGATACTATCGTCAGTTTTCCTGAAAAAGCTCTTAATGCATGGTCTATGGGTAATTATGATTACATCATACATGGCGAATTTAGCACTACAGACCAAAGTTCAAATACGGTATCAAAAAACTATACCTGCCGCATTACCTACAATAACAGTGACGATCAAGAAGGCATACTCGATTTTGATAACTGGTCTATTGTCGGTTTATCAGGACTAGAAAATAAATGAAATAACTGATTCAGACCATTTACTAAGTATTTGCCCTTAGTTGAGTACCAACACTAAGGGCAAAAAACTTTAATTTTCAGAGACACTCTTTTATAAAGTATTATCACTCAAGATACTTTTTAATTTACTTCGTTTTCATTCATGCCGCATTCTGTACTTCTTTACAAAACGCCTACACCAACTCCAATAAGAAGCCACTTAAAAAAATATTTTTCTAATTAGGCGCTGGATTAAACTTTCAATATAAATTTCTTCTAACTTCGTTTCTTTAATCGGTTGATCTATAACAGCAACTTCTACCAATTCAATTGGTTGCTCCAATACCTTAGGTTCCAATATTTCATTAGGAGTAATCTGGACCATTTCTGCCGAAGACAACTTCTGTTTACCCATTATTACTCGATATAACTTTTCTTTTTCTTGCTTTAAATCCGTATTAGATTTACGAAGTAGATCATTAATTTGATATAAACGCTCTTTATCATGTTTCAAATGTGTTGTTAAATTATGCAAGAAATCATTTTCGCGGCGATAATCAGTAATTGTTCTTAAGGGGCCATATAATTGAATCAACTCTGAGGTATTAATTCTTTCATTATTCGCAGAAAGCTTACCTTCTTTAATACACTGATAAAGAGTTGGAATAGATTTTCCTGTTAAATCTGAGGCTTCAGTAATTGAAACAAATATCATGCTTTTAATCCTTAGCTAAATAATACCTTCATCACCAAAATAACGTTATCAAAAGTTTACTCGATTATAAAGATGCTTTAACAGCAAACTAATGCGGCCATAAATTTATTAGGCCTCATTGCCAAGCACAGCTCTCATCGTTATACGTACACTTTAATAGCATTTCATTCCGGAATGGATTACCGGAATCTAGGCTACAGGGAGGTATAAAGAGTACCATCCATAGCATTGGAACCGACTTTCCTACCGGTATCACGGTTTACTTAATGCTGTGCAACACGATAAGAGCAGAACTTAGGAAACAAGAGTTATTGCCCTGATCTATTAGTTTAAGCATCTTGCTAATTAGGAAGGTTTATGTGCTCTTTTTAGCACTAAAACAACGAATACCAAGACTTATGCTCACTAACTATAACCTGACTATTAGCCTTTAATTTAATATCATAGCTTTCTTGAAAAGGCATGGAAATTAGCTTTTTCCATTGACTGCCTGGCTGGGTTAATAAAAAATACAGCGCAATAGTACCTTGCGCTGGTTGACTAACCTTGCATTCTTGCTTACTACCAGGAACTATAGAAAAAATACCCAAGCTATCCGGATCGGGAGGATCAGAAAAAGCTTTGCTGGCAACATCCGCATAAGTTTCCAACATGAATTGTTTGTCATTAGTTTTACGTACGACAAAATAAAATAAACCGCCATTATTAGCTTGAATTGCTGGTTTAACATTAAAAACCAAATCCGGCGGTGGAGTTGGTGCACTGGAACAAGAACTCAACAAAACAGCCGTTACTAGAATAATAACTTTCCAAAATAAGCGATATAACATCACTTAACTCCCCGCAAGATCAGTAAACAATGCCAAAGGATTACCTTGAGTCAAAAACTCAAGATTTAAAGGTTGCTTTGGAAAGTTAGGATGAGCCAGTGGCCATCTATAACGCTGTGTCCCAGCAATATGACCTCGTTGCAACAACTTAAATAAATTCCAATTAGAGTCATCAACAACCATATCAGCATAGACCCGAGTCGGATCCATATCTTTACGGAATTCCATACCGACTTCTGCAGGCTGAGCTAACCACCATTCAAGTGGAAATTTCTGCCATTCAGCCTGTTGATTAAAGCCCAATACCGAAGCATTACCTTGACGCAAATAAGCTAAAGACACTAAAGGGGCTCGAGGGATCTGTTTATTATCAAAAGTCGGCAATAAACCTGGTTTAACTAATATCTCTAAGGGTTTAGTATTACCTTGATTATCCCATAGTTTATTAGTCAATTTCTGTATAGCATTAAGTCGAGATAGATAATTAGTCGGTAATACCAAAGTATTCGACAATTCATGCTGCCTAATCCATACACCATTACTGAATTTAGATAAAGGTTCTAAATATTGATGGAAAGTATCCCAAAATAAACCCTGTTTAGGATGAAAATTTTTCACTAAATCATCTACAGTTAATTCATTGCCGGGAGCGGCATTCTGAGTAAAAGGAAATTTAATTAATAACGGAGCTACATTTGAAACCCAAATATCATTCCAAATACCCGCAATATTACGATTAATTTCGGCAGTACCATACTCTTTAACCTTTTGTACCGGCGCCAAAAAAGGCTGCTGCCATTCTGCCTGAATACCAATTTGTTGTAGCCACATTTTAGTCAACTTAAGGTATGATCCATCTTCATTAAGCTGCATAGCCCATGCGAGTCTACCCAGCGGAGACAATGCACCCTTTAATGCCTCATCACTATCGCCAACCATCTTTTTTTGCTCATAAGGCTCATGCGTATTCATTTCTTGTTGCATTTGCGCCATCAATAATTGGTATTTTTGGAACTCCGGATAAATGCCATTTTTTTCTTCCATAAATTGCTGAATAAAACGAAATACTGTCAATTTTTGTGCAAATGATTGAAAACCACCTGATGCAGGTAAAACCAAAGCTGTATTTTTTTTGATCTGCACTAAAACATCTAATAACCGAGAATTAGGCTGCTGTAAATCATGTAGCACATAATTCAATCCCCAAGTGGAATCAATATTTATCTGAAATCCCTTAAAGTAATTCGAATAAGAGCTGACATATCGATCAGAGTAAGCTTCAAGATTGCTGGACACAAAGGCATTAAAGTTCTTTTTCTCATTTGCATCAATCGGTAAGTTAGTAACGATATCATTTAAAGCTAAAATGGATGGCTTAACATTTTGTTCAAAGGCATCAATTGTCAAGCGCCCGTCAATACGCCCATTACCGGTAAAAAGTATACCGCCGTTATTTGACGAGTTCATTTCTACATTTTCGTAAATAGAGGGTGAAGAAAAAAATATCCAACCATCGTTATTTTTATGGGTAGCTATAAAATTACGAAGCACCATCGTCACACGACTGCGACTCAATAAATCGCTCCATTGCTTACGCGTAAATGAAAAAGATTCTCCGCCCAGATTAATTAACATTTCACCAGCAAGATTGTCCATTTTGGGTTTGGATTCCGCTTCTACTAAGCTTAGACACTCGCGCAAAGATAACTGAACTTGACAATTATCATCAGTGCTCAATGACATATTACTGACCAATCTGAGTAATTGACTAATCCCTACTTGGCGTAATTCTGATTTATATTTAAAATTATGTTGCAAACGCGTATGCGTTACTAACCATTCGTTAATCTCATCTTGGGCTTTATAATAATCCATGAGATTTATAATATGCATAAACGGCTGCAATTGCCCTTGTAAAGTATTTAACTCTACATCTTGAATAAATTGCTTTTGCAATATTTGCTGAAAATTGCGAAACAACGCTAACCATGGAGAAAGATCTTCAATATAATCTTGAGAACTACTATCGCTATACGTGATTAAATTTAATAAATGATCCAGATCTTCAGTTTTAGTATTGTGACTAATATAGTCTTTAATTAGTCGTCTATATTTATTCATATCTATAGAAAATTTCCCTGGATCTTTCTCCAGAATTTTACCTATTTCATTAGTGGATGTCGCATACAACAGCGCAATAAAACGAATACTTTTGAAAGTAGCATCCGGCTCATTCTGTATTTGTTCCAATATCGGCAACAAATAATATTTACGGATTTCGACTATCAATAAAAAATTATTGTACTGTTCAACCTCAATGAAATAATTGGGCATAAAGGTCAATAAAGCATCTTTATTCAAATTGTCACTGAAATCGAGAAATAGTGGACTGATTTTTTCTGGATAATATTCAATCGGTGTTGTGGCGATAGTTTGAATACTATTACGCACTTTAGAAATCATTTTTTGCTCATATCTATAACTGCCCATAAAATAGACCAAGCCTGCTAAGGCTAAACCTAAAGCGAATTTTGCATGAATATTCAATTGTAATCGTGCGTGTTGCACTATGCCTGTAGGCGGCGCAAAGGGCTTACATTCAAAACTATGCACTTGTTCCGACAATAAGCACAGTCTAACCACAGAAGGCGCATCAACGCCTTGCTCCAAGCCAGCGACACGTAAAAAATCAATTAAAACTCTAAACAATCGTGGTACGTCATTAATAAACGTGACTATTTTAAGATATTCCTGAGCGGTACGAGTTACCAGCGCCCGTTGCAAATGTTGCTGAAAATCATTCAAGCAAGATTCTAGGTGGGTAATACCATCTCCTGCCGGAAAATCTAGTTGTAAAGGAATGCCCGCCTCTTCCAAAAACGCACAAAACTCTGTGAAGCCCTCAACTTTTTCCATATGGCTCAAAGCCAGAACAAGAGGCAGGGATTTGCCCTCTAACTCACCAAATACTTTTAATTTGCCAAATAATGCATGTCCTAACTCACGCAAGGATTCAGTTTGAGGCTCCAGCAAGGAGGTTGCATCAATAACCATTAGCACTTGAGGACTTGGGGGCAATCGCCGCCATAATCTTTTTAATGCATAATAAGCCTCTGCACT
>CAIVGC010000142.1 GCA_903905335.1 uncultured Methylococcaceae bacterium | reverse complement strand
GGCGAAGGGTTAAGTCTAGTACCTGTCACGCCTTAAGTTGCTAGCCTCCTAGGCTTAGTCTTTCGCCCTGAGCCTTTCGTCTGCGCTGAAGCTGTCCCGCTTTAAGTTGGTAGCCATAAAGATTACCATCCATGACACTGGATATCGGCTTCCCGGCCGGTATGACGGCTAGTTGTAGGTTGGGTTAATAGCTTTATCATTAACCCAACATTGCAGCGTAAAGTGTTGGGTTGCGAAAAGCATGCAGCCCAACCTACCATTGATGTTTTATTTTAAAATCCGCAATCGATAACGTTTGCAGTATATCAAACGCGCTCTAAAATGGCCGGTAAAAAAAACTCACTGACTAGCATCTGATGATGGGCGATGCCATATACGGTTCTTCTTCCCCATAGTTCTTGCTGTATATCGGCTTCGATTAGGGCGGTGTCTGTCCACGTTTGCGGTTTAACTAGGCAAACATCCATAGCTACACGCTCAAGTTTAGGATAAGAAAAAATAATTTCACCTAAAGGCCGATTGCCTAAATGCGCTAATTTATTATTAACCGCTTTGATAGTCGTTTCAGGAATAATGGTTCTGGCTAAAATTAGCGGTGTACCGTGGGCATGTAGTAATACTTCGCGAACTAGATGGTAGCGCTGTTCCTGTAAGCCCATTAAGCGACGTTCACTTAAAAAAGGTGTGCACCAGCGTTGTAGTAAAACTTTAACGGCTACGGCATTGCCATAACGATCGCGCAAACGTTGGGTTAAAGAGCCAGGTTCATAAGCCCATGATTGCACGGCTAAGGGCAGTTTATGGCGTAAACCTGGACGGTTTTCTTGCCATAAGGCTTCGCGCTTAAATAATAAGCTGGATACGGTCAAGCTAAACCTCGGCATAATCGGTCGATGTACCCAGCCAACGATCACAGAGTGGTTGGATGGCATGGGGCGATTCGGTGTACAGTTGTGCGCCGGCTAGTTGCACGGCATCTAGCAAGTCGGCATCACGGGCTAAGTCGGCAATTTTAAAATGTACAGCACCGGTTTGGCGGGTACCCATGAGTTCGCCTGGGCCACGTAATTCTAAATCTTTTTCAGCGATCACAAAGCCATCACTACTATCTCTTAGTATTCCTAAGCGTTGCCTAGCAGTCAAGGATAACGGCGATTGATACATTAATAAACAATAGCTGTCATTATCACCGCGCCCTACTCGTCCGCGTAATTGATGTAATTGTGACAGTCCTAAGCGCTCAGGGTTTTCTATCACCATTAAGCTGGCATTAGGTACATCAACGCCAACTTCGATCACGGTGGTGGCGACCAGCAAATCTATGTCATGGTTTTTAAAGGCCTGCATCACCGCGTCTTTGTCGGCACTTTTCATACGTCCGTGAATTAGCGCAACGCGGACATTCGGTAAGGCTAGGGTGAGTTGTTCTGCAGTTTTTTCAGCAGCTTCACATTCTAAAACTTCGGATTCTTCAATCAGCGTACACACCCAATACACTTGAAATTTTTTCTCTACCCAATGCTCAATGCGGTCTATGACTTCTTGGCGGCGTTCGGAGGGGATGACGCACGTACCTACCGGTTTTCTGCCTGGAGGTAGTTCATCAATAATGGAAATATCCAGATCAGAATATTGCAGCATCGCCAAGGTGCGTGGAATCGGTGTGGCGGTCATCACTAATTGATGCGGTCTACTATCGTCTTGCTGGCCTTTTTCACGCAGTGCCATGCGTTGATGTACGCCGAAACGGTGTTGTTCATCAATAATAATTAAACCTAGTCGATGAAAGTTAACGCTATCTTGAAATAAAGCATGAGTGCCGACAATAATACCGGCAGAGCCATCGGCTAAACTTTGTAACGCTTCTTTGCGGGCATTACCTTTAAGTTGTCCTGTTAAGTATACCACTTGAGTTTGGAAGCCTTGAAACCAGAGGCTGAAGTTACGTTTGTGTTGTTCAGCTAATAATTCGGTGGGCGCCATCACCGCAACTTGATAGCCGGCACTTAAAGCTAATAAAGCGGCGTAAGCGGCAACGATGGTTTTGCCTGAACCGACATCGCCCTGAACTAAACGCATCATAGGGTGTGTGGAAAGACAATCTTCGGCAATTTCTGCGATAACGCGCTGTTGAGCACCTGTTAGCTTAAAAGGTAGATTATTTAAAAATAAAGCACTGGCTGCAGTATCGCCATAAAAACTAGGTGCGCGCCAAGCTTTCGCTTTGTTTTTGGCTTTTTGCATACTCAACTGATGGGTGAGTAATTCTTCGAAAGCCAAACGCTTCAATGCCGGTACACTGCCGTTTTGTAAAGCCGTCAGGGTGACGGTTTCATCAGGCGCATGTAGCGTTTGTATGGCGGCGGCTAAGGATGGATAAGCATGTTTTTTTAATATAGTCTCGGGTATCCAATCAATTAATAACTCGGTTTGGTTTTCGCACAGCGTTAAGGCTTGTTTAACAGCTTTCCTAATGGTGGTTTGGCTAAGACCTTCGGTTAAAGGATAGACCGGCGTTAAGCGCGTTTCGGTAATGGTGGTCTCGGGATTAAACAAGATTTGATAATCAGGGTGGATCATTTCCAAGCCGGCATAGCTGTGTCGAACTTCAGCAAAACAACTGATTAAGGTGCCGGGTTTTAGCGAGTTATGTTGATGGGCGCTGAAATGAAAGAATTTTAAAGAGATAGAGCCAGTATCATCACTGATTTTACAAACCAAGCCTTTTCGGCCTCTAGGCAAAACATCAATAAGCTCAACGCGGCCACAAATCAAGGCAGTCATACCCGCCATTAACGAGCCGATAGCAACAACGTGGGTACGATCTTCATAACGTATGGGTAAATGAAAAACCAGATCTTGGATCACACGAATACCCAGCCTTTCTAAGCGCTGCGCTGTTTGTGCGCCTATGCCCGTTAATTGAGTAACCGATACATTAAGCTGGTTCATAAGCTAGTGAGTGTTTAAAGCGGATATTCCTGGACTTTTAGAAACATGATTGCGTCCATCTCTACGCCTACATCTTTGGGTAGGGCCGCAACACCGACAACAGCACGCGCAGGGTAGGGCACTTCAAAGTAACGCCCCATAATCTCATTAACAATGGGGAAGTTAGTCAAATCTGTTAAGAATACATTCAATTTAACAATATCACTGAGTTCACCACCAGCAGCTTGAGCGACGGCTTGTAAATTATCAAAGACTTGAGTGATTTGTGCGCTGATATCGCCAGTAATAATGGTCATAGTGGCTGGTACTAAAGGGATTTGTCCAGAAAGATAAACGGTGTGATCAACTTTAACGGCTTGTGAATAAGTACCAATAGCTTGCGGAGCTAGTGGTGTGGATATAATTTCTTTAGTCATTTTTACTCCTGATAGGGTTTGCCTATGGGCGAGGTTTTTATAAATCAAGCGCTTATCGTTCTTATGCTCCGCGCTCATCGTTACACACACTAAAACACGTCATTCCGGCATGGACTGCCGGAGTCTAGGCTACATGGATGTAAAAAGATTACCATTCATGGGTCTGGATACCGGCTTCCCGGCCGGTATGACGGTTTACTTAACATTTATGTATAACGAGTAGCGTTCCGCGTGGTAATGCAGTCCGTATCACTCCAGCGGTGCGTAGGAGCCATGTATGTAATTGCTCAACATAAGCGCCATTATATCGATGATTGCTATTAGATAGAAATCTACAGGATACTAACCTTACAAATACTCAATTAATACATCTGCAAATTCACTACATTTAACTTCGGTAGCATTGTCCATTAAGCGCGCGAAATCGTAAGTGACTCGTTTGCTGGCGATAGCGGCATCCATGGCTTTTATAATGGCATCAGCGGCTTCTGTCCAGCCCATATAACGTAGCATCATTTCACCGGACAAGATCAATGAACCGGGGTTCACTTTATCAAGATCGGCATATTTGGGCGCAGTGCCGTGCGTGGCTTCAAAAACGGCCGTGCCAGTTTGGTAATTGATATTGCCGCCTGGGGCAATGCCAATACCGCCTACTTGTGCAGCCAAGGCATCTGATAAGTAATCACCATTCAAATTTAAGGTGGCAATCACATCAAAATCTTCAGGGCGCGTTAACACCTGTTGCAAGGCAATATCGGCGATGGCGTCTTTAATTAAGATACGTCCTTGTGCCAGTGCTTCGGTTTGTTCTTGGTTAGCAGCAGCTTCGCCGGCTTGCTTGCAGGTTTTTTCCCATTGTGCCCAACTGTAAGTTTGCTGAGGATATTCACGTTCAGCGAGCTCATAAGCCCAATGCCTAAAAGCACCTTCGGTGAATTTCATAATATTGCCCTTATGCACAATGGTTAGGCTTTTGCGCTTGTTGAGTAGGCAATAATCAATGGCTGAGCGGATTAAACGTTCAGTGCCTTTTTGAGAAACTGGCTTAATACCAATGCCTGAACTTTCTGGAAAACGAATTTTGGCATATTGCGTGGGGAAGTGTTCCTGTAACAAGCTCAGGAATAATTTATTATCAGCACTGCCTTGTTCGAATTCTATACCGGCATAGATATCTTCTGTGTTTTCTCTAAAGATCACCATATCAACAGCGCCTGGATTTTTTACCGGTGACGGCACGCCTTGAAACCAGCGCACCGGACGTAAGCATACATACATATCTAGCATCTGCCGCAAGGCTACATTTAAAGAGCGTATACCGCCACCGATCGGTGTGGTCAATGGGCCTTTAATGGAAATCAGATAATCACTACAGGCAGATACTGTCTCATCAGGTAGCCACGTATTGAACAGGCGATGGGCTTTGCCGCCCGCATACACTTCCAGCCAATGAATTTTTCGTTGCCCTGCATAGCTACTTGCGACAGCGGCATCTAAAACCCTAACTGTGGCGCGCCAGATATCAGGGCCTGTGCCATCGCCCTCTATAAAAGGAATAATGGGATTATCAGGTACGATTAGTTTGCCGTTTTGGAGAGTAATAGCTTTACCGTAAGGCGGTGAAATGAGATGAGGCATTAGTAACTCCTGAATAGATAAACAAGCAAAGGCAACGATAGCAGATACGGTGATTAAAGCACTAAGAAAATTTAACGAAAGTAGAGACTTTTTAAGCTAGCCGTTTCTGTAAGCCGAAATGATGACTACCTTCGAAATATCCCTGCAAAGTCCAGAATCACTTTATCATCCCGATACGCTAACGTTTTGAATTCTTTATGGGCAACCAGAAACACAATAATATCGGCTTTTTCGTAAGCTTCAAGGTAATGAGTCAGTTTAAAGATGGAGTGTTCTTTAATATTGGGTTCAGCGATCAGAAATTTGTTTTGTTCACTTTGCATGACCTTTTGAGCTATATATTTGGCTGGACTATCGCGTAAGTCGTTGATGTCTGGTTTAAAAGCTAGACCTATTAGGGCTGTTATCGGCTTATGACCCTGCTTTAATTCAAACTCCAGCATGGCATTTTTAGTTTTTTCTGCGCACTAGAAGGCTTTGTAATTATTGACTTCACGCGCTATGCCGATAATGCGTGATTCTCTGGGGTATTCAGAAACAATAAAATAAGGATCAACTGCAATGCAATGTCCACCCACACCAGTGCCGGTTTGTAGGATATTGACGCGCGGATGCTTATTGGCTAAGTAGATCAGTTCCCAGACATTGATATCAGCTTTGTCGCAAAGATCAAGGGCAGTTCATTAGCAAAGGCAATTTGTACGTCGCGTGATGAGTTTTCAGTTAGTTTACACATTTCCGCTGTACGTGCATTGGTCTTGTGTAATTCACCCTTTACAAAGAGCTGGTAAAATTCAATGGCTTTAAGGGTTGAGGCTTCGTTTATGCCGCCTATAGAGCGATCGTTATAGACTAGTTCGTGCAACACATTTCTAGGTAGTAGGCGTTCAGGACAACAAGCAATGTAAATGGCGTTGCGTAGCCCAGGTCGTACCTTAAAAATCAATTCTGCCATTCTTTCGGTGGTCCCAACTGGTGATGTAGATTCAATAATGTAGGTGTCACCTAATTTCATGTATGGGATAGCGGCTAGGGTTGCCGCTTTAACAAATGAAATGTCTGGTTCGTGATTGCCTTTAAAGGGCGTGGGTACAACAATTAGATAAACATCGGCTACGCTAAGTGTAAGCGCTGCTTGGAAATAGCCTTTTTCAACGCCGTCTTTAACGACGGCTTCCAGTCCCTGTTCAATGATGTGGATGGCACCTTTATTAATAGTTTCAACTACTTTAGGGTTAACACGTGTACGCCATGTTGGGCTGCTAAGGCAGCAGTTGGTAGGCCAATATAACCGAGGCCTATGACACATACTGTTTTCAATGGATTCATAGAGATCTGCTTTCAGTTTGAATGAAATAAATTAGGCCTAGATGAATTCTAGGTCACAGATTTAGGAGGGTCAGGTTGCTAAAATTAATTAATCGCTGGAGTTTTTTGTTGTGTTATCAAGGTCCAGCAGCTGTGTTGTATCTGTCAACAGTAGTAATACCTATACCCATAAGGCTATGATGAATATTTATAGCTCTAATATTTAACTTATGTGGCTTTTTGTATTGCTGTTACCTTAAGTTCATGTGAGGTAACTGTTTAAGCAACCCAACATTAG
>CAIVGC010000141.1 GCA_903905335.1 uncultured Methylococcaceae bacterium | reverse complement strand
TACTGTTACTAATGAACATAACTTGTCCCTTGGGGAGTGCGTCTGAGAATGCACCGACAAAAGGGGCGAGCATGATAAATGCGAACACGAAAAATTGTTGTAATACCGGAATTTGCCAGGAAGGGGCTGCCAAGTTTTTGAGTTGCGCAATGGCCGCAAACAGAAGTACGTTATCCGCTAGTGATGAAAAAAACTGTGCAGAAAGAATGATGTAAAAACCGCGATTCATTGGGTGTGTGCCTTGTGCGATTCCGTATAAATTAGAATCATTGCACTATTGAGTGGTAAGGTGCAACTTCGATTTGCAATAAAAACAGCGTAACATCAGTTCCAATAAATAAATTACCTCTGGAACTGATGGGATTGTTATAGAACTGCTAAAACTTTACAAAGGCTCAGTCACTAATTTATTTTCTGGCAGTTCCAAGCTCTTCAAAAGCAGGGACAAGGTTATTAAAAAACTGTTCGGTACAATTAGCCCAAGAATAATCCATAGCAAAATTTCGACAATCATCCGCGTTTAATTTCAATGCTTCAGTCATCGCTTTAGTTAAATCTTCATCAAGCTTACCTACTTTATCACTGGTGATGACATCCAATGGCCCTGATACTGGAAAAGCGGCAACAGGAACGCCACTCGCTAACGCATCTAGTAGGACAATACCAAAGGTATCGGTACGGCTGGGGAATACAAACACATCTGCTGATGCCATATGTCTGGCCAAAGGCTCTCCTGACTGAAAGCCGACAAAAACCGCATCAGGGAATTTCTCTTTGAGCTCTATAAGTTGCGGACCATCTCCCACCACAACTTTTGTTCCTGGAAAGTCGATAGATAAAAAAGCTTCAATATTCTTTTCAATCGCTACTCTGCCAACAAACATGGATATAGGGCGGGGGAGAGATAAAAATTCTTCATTTCTTGGGTAATAAAAGTTAGGGTTTACACCACGAGACCAGCGTATGAAGTGATTTTTAAATCCTCTTGCAACCAAATCAGATTCTATCGACTGAGTAGCAACCATAATTTTTTTAGCCGGCCCATGAAACCAGCGTAAAAAGGCGTAACCACACGATATAGGAATTTTAAAGCGTAAATTAATGTATTCGGCAAATAAGGTATGAAATGAAGTAGTAAATGCCAGATTATGTTTTAAACAATATTTTCTCGCGGCCAATCCTAAGGGACCTTCAGTAGCAATATGAATACGTTGAGGATTAAACTCATCCAGTTGCCGACTTAACTTTCTATAGCAGGCAATCGCTAAGCGAATGGAAGGATACGAAGGGCAGGGGATTGTTAAAAACTGATCCGGAGTAATCAATTTTATTTGATGGCCCGATTGTTCTAGGGTTGTACAAGTATTTTGGATAGTTGTCACCACACCATTTATTTGTGGATGCCAAGCATCAGTGATGAACGCAATTCTTAATGTCATAAAATCCTTGGATTATAGTTTTTATTAAAATTCGATAATAGCTGGATATGTAAGCCAAATATTGATCGTGAACTGTGCTGATTCTCTGAATTAGCGCTATGAATTTTTAGGTCTGCTTGATGTCTTTTAAACCGAATATCTTAAACAGTGAATATGACGTTTTAATGAATAATTCAGGTAAAAAAATTTTAATCACCATGATTTACTTAGTTGGATTACTCAATGGATTGTGCTGTATTGGTAATATAAAATTAACAACGAACATTTGTTTTTATTGGCTGAATCAAGGCAGTATGGTCATTATGTTGACTACATTATCGTTTGTGTTCATTGAGTCAGTGGATACCAGAAGGCACAGTAAGCGCAGGTTTGGCTTATGTTTTTAATTCAAAAAGCAAAGAAATTTTAACGATCGTCGATGAATTCATTAATATTTCTTGCTAAGTACGTAAGGTATTGATATAAAAATGGTCTCAAACATAGTCTTAAATCACAAAAGGCATATAGCAATGAACAAAATAGCATTATTAGCAGTGGTAAGTATTTTAAGTGGATGTGCTGCAACAGGTGAAAATATACAATCCAATGTATACCGAGCTGGGCAAGTTAATATGGCTCAAGCGGCAAGATCAATAAAAATGGCTCTATGTGAATCGTAGTGGGTAAATTAAAAGTCAAGTTAACTAACCATAAAATCAAATGTAATTTTTTTTAGTACGATTTCAGTAAACAAATTAACAAAGATTACTTACATGAGTAC
>CAIVGC010000140.1 GCA_903905335.1 uncultured Methylococcaceae bacterium | reverse complement strand
CAAGTCAAGCAATCATCATTACTGATGGTTCACCCTAGGGAGCATTAGAATTAGATGCAAAGAGGGTGGCTAGAGGCACGCTTTACGTTTGGCATATGTTTAAAAATAAGCTCCCACGATAGTGATAGTGATAGTGGTTGGGTTCAAATAGGTATAACTATCCGAGCAAACTTTGAGATCAGTAATCTGGACATAGCTATCAAGTATTATTTTTGGATGGTATTTGTCACACCCGACCTGAGGACGTACAAGACTTTAGAGCGCTGCATATGAAAATGGTGCAATAGCAGGGGCGCTGGATACCAGCTTCCTTGCCGGTATGACGGTTTACTTAGTGGTGTGTATAACAATGAGCGTAGAGCTTGGAGATGATAAAATACTTTCACAGCCAAAGGAGTTTGGCGTTCCCAAGCGCCATTTCTATGCAGTTTAAATTTTCTTAACGAATTCAGATTTAAGCTTCATGGCGCCAATGCCATCAATTTTGCAGTCGATGTCATGATCGCCATCGATCAACCGTATGTTTTTAACTTTAGTGCCGACTTTAACCACTAATGAAGAACCTTTTATTTTAAGGTCTTTAATAACGGTCACGGTATCGCCATCTTGCAATAGATTGCCATTGGCGTCTTTAATAATGCGGCTGTCCGTATTGTCTTCGTTATCACCCGCTTTAGGCCATTCATGTGCGCATTCTGGGCAGATAAAATTTTCACCGTCTTCGTAGGTGAATTCAGAGCCACAGGCAGGGCAGGGTGGAAGCATAGTCATTATTATTACCTAATCTAGCTGGTCTCAACCTTGTGGAGTACGAGGTATCTTGAGTCCGCATAATGCCAGATTTAGGGGGGCTTTGTCCACTGGCTAGCTAATGCAGGGTCGTGGCGCTTAGGTTTTAATTATTTTAAATCAGAATGATATAAATAAGTGCTGCCTGTCTTTTTACTCGCCTATTGGTAGCGCAGGCTGCTTAATTTCATGCTGGAGGGATTAAACATTATGATTTGAATGCTTACTTAAAAAATTATAGGCTTCTATATTTCCTTGTTTGGCTGCTTGAGATATCCAATTTAATGCTTGTTCTAAATCTTTATTAATACCATAGCCATTCAAATAAAATAAGCCTAGCTTATATTGAGCATAAGAATGCCCTTCTTCGGCTAATTCTAATATCCACTGAAAAGATTTATGAGTGTCAATGGGTGTGCCAATGCCTTGGTTATACATATAAGATAATTTAAATTTTGCTTCTATGTGTCCTAGATTAGCCGCTTTAGATAACCATTCTAAGGCTTTATCATTATCAGTTGATACGCCTATGCCCTCGTGGTACATAAGCCAGCCAAGGTCATACATTGCGTTAATATTACCTAACTCCGCTTCGTGTTTAATTAATTCAAATGCTTGATCTAATGATTTATTTGTCATAGTAATATCTCATATTGGTTAGTCGGGTATACTTTGCCGCTATTACGAGATGATTAATAGTGAGCGGAAAAATAGCGGCAGATACGACAACAATAGTGGCTGGTTGATCACAATTTAATTGCTGGCATAGAAACTTAGCTACATTTTGATATTATTTGCTATCAGTTAAAAGGTCTGAGCTTATTAAGATAAGGGTTTATTAGCGGCTTGCTCAGTCGCCAATGAAAATCAATAAAAAGTCTCTTCTAAATTATTTAAAAACAAGCATCAGCAATATGTAAATCCGCTAATGCCTCTGCTTTTGGTAAGTGCTATTCTTTCTGGTCCTATGTTAACCGCGGTGGGTAAATAATATAAAGCCGATAAATATAAATATTTTCAGTGCCTGAAAAAGCACCATTCACCATCCAGGCATGATGATTTACCCACTACGATTCACATAGGTCTTTCATTCTTTAAATTCATTATTAAAGCAACGATTAGTGCAAGTGCCACAATTTAAAATTGTACAATTATTATCTTTATTGTATACAGGCTTTTTTATCACTAAAATAATATAAAAATCATAACGTACATTATGTCGATCATGTTAGTAATATTTATTTACATAAGTTATGTATAAATGAGGGCTTGGGCTTCATAGGGTTTTATGTGATGCAAAACAGCCTAGCCTAGTTAATCTCATTAAGGTCTCTATAAAATGGTATTTTTAAATGTTAGCGTCACTAGAATGAACAAATAAACAATGAATTGTAATATCTGCTGTGATTTATATGTTGAAAGTTATTAAGCATAAAGGTGTTCTTGATATAACTAAACAGAGTGCTACAGGCTTTATTTTAGTTATCGCGAGTTCCGCACGACTACTTGCTCAGTGTGCAAGAGCTTCCGGATTTAAGCCCTTAGTGATTGATTTGTTCGCAGACCAAGATACTCAGTCGTATGCGGAGGATTTTAAGAAAATAAAGTCTTTAGAGAAAAGGTATTTACAGTCGGCAGTTGATTATTTTATTAAAAGATATCAAGTCGATCAGGTTGTATATGGGAGTGGTTTTGAAAATTATCCTGATAGTCTGTGTTATTTAAGCGGCTGTCTATCTCTGCTAGGTAATGTGCCTGATGTTTTTATAGCATTACATGAGAAGCAGGGCTTTTTTGCAGTGCTTAATAGATTAAATATCCCTTATCCCTGTGTCAGTTTTAATCAACAGGGCGAGCTAGAAGATTGGCTGATTAAACCCATGAGAGGACAGGGTGGTGTCGGTATAAAACATTATAAAGGCGAAGAAGTTGGTTCGGATAGTTATTGCCAAAAATATCAAATAGGAAAACAATATTCTGTATTGTTTTTGGCCGATGGCTTGCAAGTACAGGTAATAGGTTTTAATAGTCAATGGACTGTGCGCTTAGATGAATGTTGTGAGTTTATGTTTTCAGGAATTATTAATGTTTGCGATTTGGAAAGTGAACGAAAGACTCAGGTCGTAGAATGGTTAAAAAAGTTAATCCCCTTGTTTCAGCTTAAAGGTTTAAATTCATTAGATTTTGTAGATGATGGCGTATGTAGTTGGTTGTTGGAGATTAATCCACGGCCGTCTGCCAGTATGCAGTTGTATGAGGCGGACCTTTTTAAGCGCCATATTAGAGCGAGTCTAGGTGAGATCACTCATGATCTCCCGCATATAAAAGGCTGCACGGGCTATCAAGTAGTGTATGCCACGCATGACATTATGATTCCTGTTGACTTTTTATGGCCCGAAGACTGTGTAGATTTGCCAGAAAGTGGTGTTATATGTCGCACAGGGCAGCCTATTTGCAGTATTATGTGCCACAAAATGCAGGCTTATTTAGTTATGAGTGCGCTGCAGACTCAACAACTTAACTTACAAAAAAGGTTTTTAGTAAATGGAATATAACGCAAGCGTTAATAAATTGACCCAGCCACTAGTCAAGCATCTTATTGATAATGCTGATAAGTTGCGCCTAGGTGTAGAAGTTTTAGAAAATGGTTGTACGATCATTGACGCAGGTATTAAGGTTCCTGGTGGTTTGGAAGCAGGACGTATTATTGCTGAGATTTGCATGGGCGGCATGGGAACCGTTACTCTAAACCATAGTGCTTATACCAATAATTGGCCGTTATCAGTTAATGTTCATAGTGGTAACCCAGTCTTAGCTTGCTTGGGTAGTCAATATGCAGGCTGGAGTTTGTCGCATGAGAAATATTATGCTTTAGGTTCAGGGCCTGCACGTGCTATGGCTACTAAATTAAAAGACGGTCAGCAAGAGCCCGTCGAAGCTTTATATAAAGAACTGGACTACACGGATGCATTTGATACCACTGCTTTAGTGATAGAAAATGATGCTGTTCCACCACTGGCTATCATTGAGAAAGTGGCGGCAGCTTGTAATGTGGCGCCTTCAAAATTAACGATTATTGTTACGCCCACTAGCAGTTTGGCAGGTGGTGTGCAAGTTGTGGCGCGAGTCCTAGAAGTCGCTATGCATAAAGCACATGCCTTACATTTTCCATTAGAAAATATTATCGATGGTAGCGGTAGTGCTCCTGTCTGTCCGCCGCATCCTAACTTCGTTAAGGCTATGGGGCGCACTAATGACGCTATTTTATTTGCAGGTCAGGTACATTTGTTTGTTAAAGGTAGTGATGAAGCAGCAGAAAAATTAGCTAAAGAATTACCGAGCTCAACCTCTAAAGATTACGGGAGACCTTTTGCGGAAATCTTTAAACAATATGAATATGATTTCTTTAAGATTGACGCCATGTTATTTAGCCCTGCGAGTGTCATTGTGACCGCAGTGGATTCAGGTAAGACTTTTCGTGCGGGGCAACTTGATAATGCCTTATTAGACCAGTCATTCGGGGCATAACTTACATAGTGGGTCATATCGCTATATTTACTGATGATCCAGGTTGGCACGGTAAACAATTACGTCTTGCTTTTGATACTTTAGGCTATCACAGTGATTATGTTTCTTTAACTCAATGCAGTTTTGCCATTGAGTCAGGGCATTTGCCTTTGGTGATACCTGGATTTGAACAAGCCTTGCCCGACGCTGCTTTTGTTCGCGGCGTGCCCGGTGGCTCATTAGAAGAGGTTGTCGTCTATCTGGATATACTTCATGCCTTAAAATTGATGGGCGTTCCGGTTTATAACGATGGCTATGCTGTTGAACGTAGTGTCGATAAGGGCATGACCAGTTTCTTATTGCATAATGCTGGACTACCGACGCCTCTGACTTGGGTGTTGCGTAATCGAAATGATGCCTTAGCGATTGCTGAAAGCGAGCTCAAAAAAGGTAATTTAGTTATTAGTAAGCCTTTGTTTGGATCGCAAGGTGAGGGCATACGACGGCTTGAGAAAATGACAGATTTGTTCTGGTTAACAGGTAGTCATGGTATTTATTATCTACAGCGTTTTGTGCATTGTGCAGGCATAGGTTTTTCAGATAATCGAGTCTTCGTGGTTAATGGTCAGGCAGTTGCGGCTATGCGCAGGCGTGGTAAATCTTGGTTAAATAATGTAGCTAAAGGTGCCAGCTGCGAGCGCATAGACATAAATGATGAGTTAGCGAATTTAGCCATAAAAGCCACGGCAGCATTAGCTATGGATTATGCGGGTGTAGACATTATTCAAGATAAAGACGGTCATTATACGGTGATTGAAGTTAACAGCATTCCCGCTTGGAAAGGCTTGGAAAGTGTGTGTAATATTACCGTTGCTCAAGTCTTAGCGGATGATTTAGTTAATCGATACTTGATGTCATGATATTGCAACAACAGCTTAGTAAACTGTATCAACAAGCTTGTGAGATGGAGTTACAAGCTTTTAAACCGGGTAATGTCAGTGTTTATGCGGAAGGTCATGATATGACTGTCGCTGATTTTAGGCTAAGCGCAAAAGTAAGTGCGGATGCTCTTTGTAATAATGATTATTCATTGGGCGAGAAAATCTATTACGCTGTTCAAGCAACTAGGGTTGCGGTGGCTTGTAATACTAATTTAGGCATTATTTTACTCTGCGCGCCATTGATTCAGGCTATGCGTGAAATTAAGTCAGGAATTACACTCAGACAAGCTTTGCATCAAGTCTTAATAACCACAACAATAGAAGATGCTGATTGGGTTTTTAAGGCTATTACTCTAGCCTCGCCAGGCGGATTAGGGCATGCAGATAATCATGATGTAGCGGAAAAACCGACTATAACCTTAACCGAGGCCATGAGGCTGTCTAGTCATAAAGACCGTATTGCTCTGCAATACCTTAGTGATTACCAAGATATTTTTGATTTTGCCGTCCCGATACATTACAATGCCGTCACAAAATCGAAACATCCAGAGTGGGCAGCGGTTGCAGTTTATGCGGCCTTATTAAGCCAGTTTCCTGATAGTCATATTGAAAGGAAATACGGTGACCAATACTCTGAAATGGTTGCGGATAGAATGTCCAAAGTATCACGCGAGTTATCTAGGGCTGAAGTGCCTGAGCAGATACTCCCATTGCTTTACAATGTCGATCAAGAATTTAAAGCTAAGCGTTTGAATCCTGGAACGATGGCAGATATGACTGTTGCGACGGTATTTACAGTATTTTTAGAAGAGGTTATTCAGTTAACGCTTCGTAATAAAAATCTCCCGATTTAATTATCGGTAGCAAATAAAAAATCGATATTAGTTCGACTTTTTCAATTTTTCTTCTTATTAGGAATATTAAACATGGCAAAAATCAATAAAGTATGTATCGGTGAGTCTTTAGTTGGCGAAGGCAATGAAATTGCACATATCGACTTAATGGTAGGACCACGTGGTTCAGCTGCTGAGTCTGCATTTGCAAACGCATTAACAAATAACAAAGATGGTTTCTCTACTTTGTTAGCTGTTGTTGCTCCTAACCTGATGGTTAAGCCTGCTACTATTTTATTCAACAAAGTAACAATCAAAGGTTCTAAACAAGCTGTTCAAATGTTTGGTCCAGCTCAACGTGCTGTTGCTATGGCTGTTGCTGATTGTGTTGAAGACGGCACTATTCCTGCTGATGAAGCTGATGATTTATTCATCTCTGTTGGTGTATTCATTCACTGGCAAGCAGAAGATGATGCGTTGATTGAAAAATTCAACTATCAAGCAACTAAAGAAGCTCTGAAACGCGCTGTTGCTGGTTCACCAACTGCTGCTGAAGTTGTTGCTGCAAAATCAACTGCAAAACATCCGTTCGCTGTTAACAACGAAGGTTAATAAGCTTGCAAGTTGCTTAATGCATCTTGCATAGGTTGTTAGAAATACCCCAGCTTGCTGGGGTATTTTTTTGCCTAAAATTTGTGATGGCTCTCTTGTTTATGCCTAAACTAATTCAGGATAGCGCGTGTACTTATAGCTCAAAGACTCTTCCCAGTTTTTTAGCATAGCTAAAGTAACCTTATAGGCTGCTTCAGTAGTGCTAAGCTCTTCAGTTAAGCAGTAACCAGTTTCCTCTGATATTATTTTTGCAGGGATTAAATCATCGCCTTTCATGTGAGCAGTGATAACCTGATGGTGACCTTGCTGGATATAAATAAATTCCTTATAGATAAAAACACTTAGCTCCTGAATATCATCAGCAGCATCTATTGGAAGAGTAGGTAATAATTTTCTAGGTGTGATCCACAAAGATGAAAAGTCTTGATGTGTTAGCCAAGCATTAAAACAGTCGTTTATTTTTTGTGCAATGGCTAAAGGTGTGGCATAAGACGTATCTATGATTAAGTCATAGTTGCCATATTTTCTAAAATGGATGTTGTACAGTTGATTGAAGCGCTGATCTTCAATGGTTTGGCGTTTTAAATTATTTTTTAGAGTGATCTCTAAACTTGCATTATTTTCATCATGGCGAGAGGCGTTAAACACGCGCTCAGCACCTACGACTGGATCAACCGCTAAAAATACTTTAAAGGCACTAGGAATAAAGTGCCAAGCGAGTCTGGAATCCATAATCAAATTATCTTGGGTCTTTCCTGTTTCTATAACATAAGCATCAATTTCATCATCAACACTGCGATCGGCTTGAGATATTTCGTTTAGCTCTAAGGTGGTGAGTCCGCGTCGTGTTGCAATAGCGCGTTGTATAGTGCCAGTGCCGATGATGTCAAAGCCAGTTAGCTTTTTTAGCTCTGTCGCAACCGAAGATTTGCCGCTGCCAATGTCACCTGACATCACAATAATATTTTTCATAAAGAGTAACCTGTAAAACTTAATTATTGGTCGTTATTAGTTAAGCTATTTTAGCATTGCTAGTGCTTGCTGTTTTTCTAATACGTTATTCTGCAACCAAGGTTTCTATTCGATAGCTGCCTGCTCCCTCAACGCTCAGTGTTTTACTGAGCCAAGGTAAGGTTTTTTGCATATCTGCTGCTAAGGTCCAAGGTGGATTGATGATTATCATGCCGCTAGCGGTCATACCATGTTCTGGGCTATCTTCCTTAATGCCTAATTCAAATAATTGGATGTTATTCATACCTGACGTTTTGAGCGTCTTTTCTAAGTTTTGGTTGCGTTTTCGATCAATAACAGGATACCAGAGTGCAAAGATACCAGTAGCGAAGCGTTTATGCATTTGTATCAAGCTTTTCGTAACTAGGTCATAGTCGCTTTTTATTTCGTAGGAGGGATCGATAAATACCAAGCCTCGATGTTGTTTAGGTGGTAATAAGCCAATAGCACTGATTAAACCATCGGCATGAAAAGCATGGATACGTCTATCTTTATTAACCGCTGATTTTAACAATTCAATTTCAGTGCTATGTAACTCATATAAAGATAATTGATCTTTACTGCGTAAAAATTGCTGAGTAATGAGCGGTGAGCCAGGATAGCGCAGTAGGTTATCAGTGTTGTTGAATTTTTTGATGAGCTTAACGTAAGTATTAAGATCTTCAGGTAGATCAGTTCGTTGCCATAATTGAGTGATGCCGTTTTCAAATTCCTTGTTTTTTAGGGCATAGTTACCGTTAAGAATATAATCGCCTGGGCCTGAATGAGTGTCAATGCAGCTAAAGGCATTATCTTTTTTGCACAAGTGCTCGAGAATTTTGATTAATACGAGGTGCTTTAATACATCCGCAAAATTTCCGGCGTGAAAAGAGTGTCGATAACTGAGCATTGCAATTGACCTAAATACTTTAAAGTGAGCGCAAACAAGAGAAGTCTATCAACTGCAGATTATTTATCTTGCAGTTGATAGTTGAAATGCAGAGGATTATTTGTCGGCTATGAGCAAAAGCCAACCATCTTCTGCTTCACAATGAGGAGATTTTCCGGTGACTTTGATGTTAATTCTAGCCGCGGTATTAACCAAAGAGGCTGGTAATTTGCCTTTAATTAAATAGAATGGATCTTTAAATTCAGCGCTTAATTCAACGGGGATATTCTTCGCAGTAACTGAAATATTCTCCGGTTTGTCAATGTTAAAAGCGACAAAAGAGAAAGAAGCTCCAGGTGCCACATTGGCTAAGTGAGCTGGTAAAAATTTTGCTAATTGAGGCTTGCCACAAGTACTACTAGTGGTTCCTCCGCTTTTAGCGCCACCACCATGGCCGCTATGGTGTTCGGCAGCAGTCACTGCACCGCTACTGAGTAAAGCTATCGCAGTTATAGTAATGAGTAAATTATTTTTTTTCATTGAGTTATCCTCCTTTTATTATTATGTAGTATGCTCGCTGATATATTTTGTGTTTTTGTAGGCAACGAGTTACTGGTATTGTTCAGAAGTTTAAGTTCATTAATGGGTCCAATAAAATCGAACAACTTGCTTATTGGCATTTAATTATAGTCATAACTCATCAATTTAGTTAAAAAACATGAGGTATTGTAAACAAAAAGTGCTTAATATCGATATTTCACTGATCATCAATATTGTTCATAAGTTATTTGAACTTCGTTTTTCAGGGTTGACGTAGCGCTTTAAGTATCATAAGGTTATCAGCGTTTGTCAGAGAGTCAATTTTAGACGTCATTGACGAGATAAATATTCAAAATTAATACCTCTAGGCCTTAGCAATTATGCTTGTAGGCACTATCATCGATATTTTAAATTAAAATCATGAACCAACCTTTAAATAAATCTGTAGTTACTAATCTTATTGCCTTTGCGATCATTATTTTAGGCTTTATAAGTCCGGTTTTATCGGAACTCATTAAATCAATAGGTTTCTTTGCACTTTCCGGTGCTGTTACTAATTGGTTAGCGATACACATGTTGTTTGAAAAAGTACCATATTGCTATGGTTCCGGTGTGATACCTGAGCGTTTTGAAGAGTTTAAGCATTCTATTAAGAAGTTGATGATGGAGCAGTTTTTTACCGCCAGTAATATTCAGCAGTTTATTGAAACTGAGGAGCAACAAGGTAGCAAAATGCTAAACCTTGAACCTTTCTTAAACGCAGTTGATTATGACAAAATTTATGAGGGTCTGGTATCTTCAATCATGGACTCCTCATTTGGTGGTATGTTGATGATGATGGGTGGCGAAGAAGCCTTAGGACCATTGAAAGAACCCTTTACTGAAAAGATGAAGGTCACACTGGTCGACATGATTGAATCTGATCGCTTTAAATCGGCACTTAAGGAAGGTCTAGATGCCAATAAAATCGGTATAGATATCGTTGATAAAATTGAAACCGTTATTGATAAACGCCTGAATGAATTAACGCCACAACTGGTTAAAGAAATGGTTGAAGCTATTATTCATGAACATCTAGGCTGGTTAGTCGTTTGGGGTGGGGTTTTGGGTGGTGTAATGGGGCTGTTGTTTGCTGCCTTTCTTTAATGGAATCGGTAGCCTTAGCTTTTGAAGAGTTTGGAGATCTTACTCATCCACCATTGCTTATTTTGCATGGCTTTTTTGCTTCTTCGCGTAATTGGCGGCAAGTAGCAGAAAAGCTTGCCGTTGATTATCATATTTATGTGTTAGATATGCGTAATCATGGCAGTTCGCCTCAGCACCCGCTGATGGATTATGTCAACATGACAGCTGATGTATTGGGGTTTATGGATGACCAAGGCTTAAGTGTAGCTAGTTTTTTGGGACACAGTATGGGCGGTAAAGTGGCAATGTGGTTTGCGCTAAATCATCCTGAGCGGGTCAATAAGTTAATAGTGGCTGATATTGCTCCGGTCACTTATAGCCATTGTTTTAATAAGTTGATTACCGCTTTAAAGACTTTGCCGTTACATGAAATCAATAATCGTAAACAAGCCGAGTTATTGTTAGCTGAGGATATTCCAGAGTTAAGTTACCGGCAATTCTTATTACAGAACATTGTACTTAAGGATGGCAGTTATCATTGGCGTATTAATCTGGATATCTTTCAGCATAGTGCGCCTGCTATTATTGGCTTTCCTGATACTCAGTCAAAAATACCATACTTAAAAGTAAGCCTGTTTCTTGCGGGTTCAGAATCTGGTTTTGTAAAAGCCGAGGACATTAAGGCATTATTCCCAAATGCAATGCTCATTGTAATTGAGCAAGCCGGTCATTGGTTGCATGTAGAGCAACCTCAGATTTTCATTACTGAAGTTCAAAAATTTTTAAGTCAATAACGATGTCTAGTGCTACCACTAGGTCATAACACTACCTCTGGTAAATAGTATGTTAAACAAATTGTGTGCGCTCCTGCTGATAATATCTGTTTTTAGTGGGGCGCCACTTTATGCGGACTCCCATAAGGCTGCGATAGCCAGTGCTCATCCTTTAGCGACTGCTGCGGGATTTGAAGTCTTGGCTAAAGGCGGCAACGTTTATGATGCAGCGGTTGCTGTGAGTGCTGCATTGGCGGTGTTAGAACCCTTTGGCTCTGGTTTAGGAGGCGGCGGTTATTGGTTGCTGCATAGGCAAAAAGATGGTTTTGAAACCATGATTGATGGTCGTGAAAAAGCCCCTTTAGCGGCTCATAAGGATATGTTTTTAAATAAAAATGGTCAGGTTATACCTAAGTTATCGATTGATGGCGCGTTAGCGGCAGCTATTCCTGGTTTACCTGCGGCTTTAGTTCATATTGCTGAACAATACGGACAATTAACGTTGGCCGAGAGTTTGTCACCTGCTATCCGTTATGCAAAAACCGGTTTTTCGCTTAGCGAACGTTATTTAAAAATTTTAAAAGTCAGGGCGGAGGTGCTTAATGTTTATCCTGACAGTGCTGCGATATTTTTAACGGGTGGTAAACTACCAGAGCTTTATTCGATACTTCGTCAACCTGATCTAGCGCAAACTTTAGAACGCTTAGCAGAATCCGGTCGGGATGGTTTTTATAGTGGAGCTACTGCCGATAACTTAGTTAATGCTGTACAAAAAGCCGGAGGAATCTGGACTAAAGCAGATCTTGAAGCTTATCAAGTGCTAGAGAGAGAGCCGGTTAAAGGTGTTTATCAAGGTATAAAAATTACTAGCGCTGCACCTTCTTCATCGGGTGGCATTGTCTTGATAGAGGCTTTAAATATATTGTCAGGCTATGATTTGCAACATAGCGATGAACTGACTCGTAAACATCTGATTGCTGAAGCTCTACGCCGTGCTTTTCATGATCGATCTTTGTATTTAGGTGATGCTGATTTTATAGATATTCCGGTTAAACGCTTATTGAATGAAGAGTATGCGGCAGGTTTACGTAGTAGTTTACGAGTAGATAAGGCCATGCCGAGTGAGCTAATGTCCGGTGAAATAAAATCTCAGTCCGAAGGTACTAACACCACGCATTTTTCAATTATTGATGAAGAAGGTAATAGAGTGGCGGCAACACTCAGTGTAAATTTCCCTTTTGGTTCTGCTTTTGTTGCCAAAGGTACGGGTGTGCTCTTGAATGATGAGATGGATGATTTTGTTAGTTTACCTGGAGCAATGAATGGTTATGGTTTGATTGGTGGTTATGCTAATGCCATCGCGCCCGGTAAACGCATGTTGTCCAGTATGACACCGACCTTTCTCGAAGATGAAAACCATGTCGGAGTATTAGGCACACCGGGTGGTAGTCGTATTATTTCGATGGTATTGTTAGCTCTTTTAGATTTTGCTAATGGTCATGGCCCTGAGTCATGGGTGCAAGTGCCGCGCTTTCATCATCAGTTTATGCCTGATGTCATTGAGTATGAACAATCTGCCTTTTCTGCTGCTGAGTTAACAGGTCTTTCCTCAATGGGGCATCAATTAAAACCGGCGCGCTATGCGTATGGTGATATGCAAGCGGTACAGTTAATCAAAGCCACTAAGGTTTTGGCTGCGGCTAGTGATAAACGTGGCGAGGGTAAATCGTTTGTTGGACAGTATTGACGTTACAGTATGGCAGGCTAAGGTTGGTGCTGAGGCTCACAATGATCAGCGCTATTTGAATGTGCTAGATAAGCTAGAGTACGCTCAGGCATTACGCATCAAGCAACCATTACTTCAACATCGCTATATAGAAATACATGGGCGTTTAAGAATCTTGCTAGGGCAATGGCTTAATGAGTCACCAGATCAGCTGCAAATAAGCAGGACTGAATACGGTAAGCCGTATATAAAGCATTATCCTGAACTGAGCTTTAATTTATCGCATACGGGGGAGCATGTGCTGTTTGCTTTAGCAAGTAAGGTTCAGTTAGGTGTTGATATTGAAGAGTGTAAGCGGCGAGCTAATTTTGTAGGTTTAGTCGATAAGTGCTTTGCAATAGAAGAGCGAGCCTATTGGAATCAATTGCCGAAGTCAGATCAATCGTCTGCTTTTTATCGGTTTTGGACACAGAAAGAGGCTTTTGTTAAAGCTACGGGTCGTGGTATCTCTTTAGGACTTAAGTCGTGTGTTATTAATCCAATGCATCCCTCAACATTTTTAAGTATACCTGAAGGCTGTGGTAGGGTATCAGATTGGCATAGTCTGTCATTGGAATGTGGTGTAGACCTATCTGCTGCGATAGTAGCAGATAGGCCTTTTACTATAATTAAGGCTTTAGGCTTTTAACATATTACCAATTATCATCATCCCCACCGCCACTGCTATCATCATCCCAAGAAGATGAATCTTGAACACCAAAATCATTGCCACCCATATCATAATTACTGCTGCTGCTATCGTTGTTAGCACTATTGGCTGATGAGCCCCAAGGTGAGTTGTCAGGTTGTTGATTTTGGTTAGATGAATTATTGTGATCGCCGTCAATAAAGTGATGCATTAATGCTTCTCCAGCGACTACGCCTGCGCCTAGTGCAGCACCCGTAGCTAAATTACCCATTAAACCAGAGCCCATGCCGCCAGCAGCTGGTTGACCCATGCTAGGTGAGCCCATGCCGGGATTGCCAAATGCTCCATTGTTTGAGTTGGGTGCGTAAGCGGGATGGCTATTAGTCGGTAGCGACTGTGTATTACGACGAAACAATGCCATGATGAATAAGATCAAAACGCCTAGGCCAATAAATAAAAGCACTGGCATTAGCCAGTTATTCGGCATTGCCATAGTTGGCGCTGATTCGTGAACAATAGAGGTTTTTATGGCGCTAGTTGCGGTGCCGCCGATACGATTTTTAAGACTTTGTAGTGCCTCTGGTTTGGCAAAGGTTAATGCAGGTTCTAGTTGCTCTGCTTTGTTCAGCTCAGCACTGGCATTGCTATTCAAGCCCTGTTTAGCTAGAAGCTCAGCTTCTACAAAGTGTGCCTTAGCACTATTAGGGTGGTTTTTTAGCACATTGTCCATCATAGACTGTGCTTCTTTAAAGTTACCCGCTTCTGCGGCTAAAAATACTTGATGTAAGCTTGCATCATCTTTAGCAAAAGTGGGTGTACTTAGGCAGTAGGCAAGAAATAGTAGGGTAATGCTAGGAAAAGAAGGCGTTAACATGTGAGCAACTCCAGGTATTGCAGTCGGTTATATAAGCAAGGTGAAAAGATTGTAGCGGTAATTCATTAAGAATAGATATTTAGAGGTCTGTTCAAAATAACTGACAGTTTATGCTATTTATAATGATTTTGCATTTTAGAATAATGCTAGGAGGCTGTCATTAGGGTAATGCGCTATAAAACTATGGGGCGTAATAACTTCAGTTATTGCCTTGTAAAATAGCTGAACAATTTTACTCCAAAACATAGACTACTTAAGCTAAGTGCGTGAATTTCTAGAAGGGGTCTCTTGTAATTATTAGGTTTAACAATGAAACTTACCTTGAGTTAATAAAGGTATAAAGAGAGGGATAAGAAAGCTTGGTAATTTTATCTTGTTTTGTTTAAAAACCTATTATTTTATTGTATAAATATAAGAAACAATCTATAAATTAACAGTGCTATTGTCAACAATAAAATACTTCGATATAGTTTACTCGCAGTAAAGTAAAAACATTAACGTAAACATATAGAGGATTTTCTTATGAACGACATTAGCAAAGATATTGCTGTAGCAATATTATTTATTATCGCCTTGGTTGGCTTTATATCAGGCGAATTTATTATTTCATCAACGTTATTTGCAGCAACTACTATAGTCAGTAATCTTAAAGCAAGCCGTAAGCGCATTAGGGACGGTCAGCTTTCATGGGATTAATGCATCACGCATCATAAAGCCTTCCATGGCTAACAATCTTGGAAGGCTTTTTGTTGTTAGTTTAGTTGCACGTATAATATAAATCAAAGTCATAGTTTAAAATATCTTAGCCGTTCTGGCGATTCAATCAGCCTTTTACCCATGCCTAATGGCATACTGTTATGTCATAGGACTTTATATAAGTCAGCTAAGCTGGCGTAAAAGCCCTGTGGGGGCGGTAACATTAAAAGATCATAGTTTCTGCACATTACCTTCAAATTTTTACCTAGCTGTTCCCTTTATTCCTGCCTTAAGCATAGCGAGATAATAGTTGCTTCGTATTTACTTTTTACTTAATAATCTTTTGAACGTTACAGCGACATCTAAAGACACGTTCGTAGCTAGAGAGAAATCGGGACAATGGTGTCATCAGTAACACAGAGAGAAAAGATTATCTGCACTAAAAGAACATCTTAAGCTGAGACCAGAACAAGAAATAGCTTGGACGGAATGGACAGCTAAAACAAAAACTGATAATAAAGAATGCAAAGAAAAGTATGGCTACCAACTTAAAGCGGGACAGGTACTAGACTTAACCCTTCGCCTTTCGTCCTTTGTCTGTGCTTAGAAGAACCCTGCCTAAAATTGAACGATTAAGCTAGTCCGGTCTTAAATTGGTAGCCAAAACTATCAAGATAGAGCTTCCCTCGGATATACATCCCCTGTTGTTGCTGTACCAGTGGCTTCAAAAGTTTATATTCAGAAAACTGTCCCAGTTATTTCACAAGCTCCTGTACAAGCCCCGGTTAATGTCTGGTATTATTGTCAAAATGCTAAGGGGTACTACCCTTATATCAAGCAATACCCAGGTGGTTGGCAACAAGTTGATCCCAAACCCCCATTAATTCATTACTAAGGAGTACTTACATGTCCCGTTTTACCCTTGTGGTTTCTAGTACAGTGATGCTGGCAATAACTGGTTGTGCCAATATGCCCTCAGGTCCTAGTGTCATGGTATTGCCGGGAGCTGGGATGTCATTTGATAGGTTCAGTAATGATAATACAGTTTGCCAACAATTTGCTTTAGCTCAAGTTGGCGGTACTAGTGCTAATCAAGCAGCTATTAATAGTGGTATTACCAGTGCAGCGGTAGGTACTGCAATAGGTGCTGCTTATGGTGCGGCGGTCGATGGTGGTCAAGGTGCGGCTGTCGGAGCTGGAACGGGTTTGTTGGCGGGGGGCTTAGTAGGCACTAGTACCGCTAGTAGCTCTATGGCGATTAATCAGCAGCGTTTTGATTCGGCTTTTATTCAATGTATGTATGCTAAAGGGCATCAAGTTCCTGTATCTGGTCAGCTTGCACCATCACAACCTCAAATGGCTCCTGCTACAGTGCTGCTGCCACCACCACCACCAGATGATATACATCCTTTAATTTCTAGTCCTATGCCTACGCAAACTCCAGTATCTAGTAATGCTATTCCACCTTCACCACCAGGATTACCGCCTGCGCCGCCTTCGCAGTAATTGATCTTTATCATAGTCGTTGGGTCAGCAGTTTCGTAATTTGTTGATAGATGGGGTGGCTTTGATGGGCTATCAATTTAAGACGGGACGGTTTAGTCCAGACGAAAGGGCTGCCAGCTTAAGGCGTTACAGATACAAGGCTTAACCCTTAACCTTTCGCCCTTTGTCTGCGTTTAGGATAGCTGTGTCTAAAAGTGAACGATTAAGCTAAACTGCCCCGTCTTAAATTGGTAGCCGCTTTGATGTCAATGCATCACTACATTTAAGGTAGTATAGGAGATTAAATAAAGGCTTGAGCACTGCGATAAGCGGCAAGAGCGGCTAATATCAAAAATAATGTTCCGCTGATTTTATGGAGCAATACCAAAGGTATCTTTTTTAACAGACTACGGCCCGCAATGATGCCTAAGGCAGAGGTGCTGGCAAGCGCCGCCGTTGAACCTAACCACACCGCTAGTGGTGCGACAGTACTACTTAAAGCAACTACAGCTAATTGAGTTTTATCACCGAACTCAGCCACGGTAATGAGTAAAAAAGTGGTGAAAAATAAATGACTGTCGTTTTTTTCGGGTAGTGCTTCATCTTCATCCTCTGCTTTAATCCGCAATGAATGTAGTCCAAAAACAGCAAACAACAGTGCTACGATGCCAGCGATGAGTGGCTCGGGTAAGTTATGCGCTAATAACGCGCCAAAGATTACCGCTAAAGTATTGAGTAAAGCAAATGCCGCAATAGCACCCAAAAATACCGGCCAAGCTCGATAGCGAGTAGCGAGGATCATGCAGACCAACTGGCTTTTATCTCCCAATTCAGCAGCAAAAATTAAGGCAAAGCTAGTGGCGGTGGTAGCCGATAGTTCAGAAAGTGAAGCTACGTTTAATAAGGTTTGTAGTTGCTGTAAGCCCGTGTGATAGGCATTAATTGCATTAATGGTGTTAACTGAGCTCAGTAGTTCGGGTAGGGTCATCGTGATGTTATAGTTGAGTAGATTTTCTGTTCAAAGGCGAAAGGCGAAAGCTTAAGGACTTCTGGAGTAAAACAGCTTCAGCTGTTTTACTAGGCTGGGGAAACAGATGTTAGGCTTAATCTTTCGCCCTGAGCCCTTTGCCCGCCTTATATTAGCTGTCGCACTCCGATAGAGCTAACCCAACATATTATCTAAAACCATCATTATGATAAAGCCGCCTAATAAAGCAAACGTCGCATAGCGTGAGCGGCCGTTGGCGTGAGTTTCTGGGATGATTTCTTCACTAATGACAAATAGCATAGCGCCTGCGGCAAAGCCCATTGCCAGCGGTAACACCGATTGAAACAAACTCACCATGGTAACGCCCAGTAAACCACCGATCGGTTCAACTAAACCGGTTAAGGTGGCGATACCCACAGCTTTCCATTTGTTATAGCCTAAACCTACCAAGGGTAAGGCGACGGCTAAACCTTCTGGAATATTTTGTAAGGCGATAGCAATAGCCAACACTAAGCCATTATTTAGATCGCCCGCTCCAAAACTAACACCGACTGAAAGCCCTTCAGGAAAGTTATGAATGGTGATGGCGATAATAAACAACCATACTTTTTTTAATGAGTTGAGTTGTTCATCAGCTAAGGCATCAAAATGCACATGGGGCAATTGACGGTCAGCAAAATGTAAGAAGGCTGCACCTATTAACATGCCTATTGCAACGATATAAATACCATGACTAGGCCAGATGACGTTGCCGTAAGCAATGCCGGGTACCAATAATGAAAAAGCCGTAGCGGCCAACATCACACCGGCAGCGGCACCTAACAGGCTGTTGAATAAATTCTTCGATATGTCTTTAAAGAATAGGGCAGGTAAGGCGCCTAACCCCGTGGCTAAGCCAGCGATTATGCTCGCAAAAAAGCCTATCACCACGACTTTGCCAAATAGGGCATATAACAAACCAAAAATAAGCAGTTGCGAGGCTAAAAAATAAAGCCCTAAGGTGCTCCAGCGTTTAGCGGGTGGCATAGCCAGTATCGTTTGATAGGTTTGGCTGGCGCTTATTTTTACTAAGGTTTGCTCTATCGAATATTGCAATTTAGATAGTGCTTGAGTGGTGATAGTCATGAGTGATTACAATCCTGTGGGTAGTTTCAGCCTTCGCATTACCAGATAGAGTTCATTATAAAAGCTAGCTTGATACTAAGCTATCCTTTAAGGGTAAATAACCCTAGGTTTAAAGTTTGCAGCCGGATATTTTGGATCAAATACCTCTTCGCTTTGGCTGGCCGCTGGTTTGTCGATAAAGATCACAATAGGTGTGAAGTTTGATGCAGGATATTTAGGATCATTGGCCTCTTGACTAGTCTCTTTAGTGGCTATGCCGGGAGCTTGATAAATAACAGAAGGTTGAAAATCAGCAGCGGGGTAATGAGTGTCTGTTGCAGCCGAAGTGTTTAATGACGATAAGGTCATGCTGACCAATGTTATCGCTAATAAAAAAGATTTTCTCATCGTATGTTAGCCTCTAATTTGTGTCGTTAGATGGGTAAGTAGGCTGTTGATAAAGATCAGCCGATAAGAAGTATCGAATATTTTAAATAATACTGCAACTACCTTGTGTTTAATGTAATTTTATTGTGCTCTGCTTTGTATGCTGACAAGATGTTGTTGGGTTCCGAAAAGCATGCAGCCCAACAACTCGATTTTATCTTCGTAGATTGCCCAACGCCTCTACATAACTCAAATAGCAAAAATACTAATCGGATCACTCCAAACGCCGCCGCCATTGCTGTCGATGCCGCGTATGCGCAGCCAATAGTTTTGCCCAGGGGTGAGTCCTGTCACTATAATATGTGAACTGTTTATGGAAGAGATGGCATGACGCCAGTTGCTTTCGAGCTTTGGATTGTCTTCCGCTATATGGACTTCATAGCTACCGGCACCTGGAAGTCTAGCGACATGGACATCAAAGCTGCCGCTTAATTGTCCGTGTGTTACCCGAAAATCAGTGGGCGCAGGCAAAAGTTCGTTACTGTTGGT
>CAIVGC010000139.1 GCA_903905335.1 uncultured Methylococcaceae bacterium | reverse complement strand
GGAATTATTTAGTTCGGTGTGGGAGGGGCGGTTTGTTGATGATACCGCTATCCGGCTCGCTATTAATGCCCTACGCAAGGCTTTGCAAGATAACGTTAAGCAGCCGGACTATATTTCAACGGCTCACAAAAAGGGTTATCGATTTATGGCCAAGGTGAACATCAATACTCAGCTAGTAACCGTAAATACCGATTTTAGTAATCCCTTGCATTATCGTTCGCAAACTTTGGACGTTCCTGTATATGATGAGCATAGTCAAAATGTCGATAAACTGATTCAGGCTTTGCAGCACTCGTCTAAGGGAGAGCGTAGGCTGGTTTTTTTACAAGGCGAGCAACAGGTGGGGAAAACGGCTTTGCTCAATAGTTTTCTTTCCAGCGTTCATCATCCAGAATTGTCTGTCTTAAGGGCGCGATGTGTGCAAATGCACGGTATCGCAGAACCTTTTATGCCCTTGTTGGAAGCGCTAGAACGCCATTGCCGCGAGCCTCATGGTAAGTTGTTAATTGAATATTTGCACGAGTTAGCGCCGACTTGGTTGCATCAAATGTCGACTGTGTTAAGCCCTGATGAACTTGCGCTGCTGCACTTGAAGGGCGCTCAAAATAACACTATACGTATGTTGCGCGAAGGTGCTGAATTGATAGAGGCCTTGAGTAAAAGCACCACCTTTATATTGATTTTAGATAATGCCCATTGGGGTGATCAAGATACCTTAGATTTATTGAACTTTTTGATGTTCCGATGTTCTGCGACTAAATTATTGATTATCGTGAGTTACAGGTCTTGCGATAAGGGTGACGGCGTACAGCGGATTGCTAAAATGCAAGCGGAATTAATGGCGCGTGGCTATGCTCAGGAATTGGTTATGCGAAGACATTAAAATTTTATTGTTCCTCCGCTCTCCATAGCAACTGGTTTCCGGCACAAATCTGTCTGGAACATACAGGCATTTACCCAAGGGCGTCCGTTAGGAAAGCCTGACGTGAATCCATGCCGGAATGACGATTTACTCACTACGTTCACATAGAGCCTACATTGTTAATAGACATAAAGAAATGTGGCTAAGTGAGTCGGGCGCCGGTTTTGGGTGCCCGACAGTTAGAGGTTTGTTAGATCAGCCTTTAACACTGACTTCCAAGATTTGGCTCCAATGCCCTACTTGTTGGTCTCGTATGCGATGAATTGCGCGAAATCTCCAGACGACAGCAGTACCAGCAGCTGGAAGCGGGGTATTGTCTTGGTAGTTGGTGGCATGTTGAATGGTGAGTAGAGTGAAGATGCCATTGCCGTGATCGGCTTCAATTTCTAATGAGTCGGTGCCGTTGCTTTTCCAATGCAATACTGGATGGCCGCCTTGATAATCAACACTTATTACGGGTTGCAAGGTGGAAAAATCTGGGCTGCTGCCAGACGTGGCAATGATATTTAAAGCTTTGCCTATGGCTTCCGTGTAATTTTTATGTTTTTTAATGCGAGTAATGAGTGGGCCTATAAAACCGAAAATATCGGCGTAAAGAGCCGTAGCGGGAGCAGTAGGAAATATCGGTGCTGAGGGAGGATTGACGTTGGCGTTAGTTGGGCCATCGCGTAACGCGCGTTTGAAAGCGTATAGGGCATTGTTGTAGTTGGTAGCGGCGTCTAGTGCCTTAAGGCAGTAATCGAAGCCGTCTAAGCCAATCTTTAATTGAGCTAGATCATCATTGCTTATATCTAAAACTGCGGCGTAGTTGGGTAGATTAAGATCTAAATGTTGCAGCAAGATAAGCTTGCTAGCATCGTCTCTTGGTATAGCTGTGCTGTTAGGCATGATGTGCTTCCTATGTCTGTAAGGTTAATATTACAAGCTCTCAAGATGAGTGGCTTAATATTGAATTCATCTAAAAATAAAAGCAAGTGTTATTTTAAAGGATGTGGTTTTTTGGAGGGAATAAAAATAGTGCAAGTACAAAAAGGCTATCAATATTTGGGGTGAGCGGTAACAAAGTGGGATGCTTAAAATTAATAGATTGGGTGCGAGTCGTTGCTAGTTATGAGTGCTTGTGATGGTGGTGTCGGAATTGGCTATTTTTAGGGTGTACGTAATTTTTAACTAAATTACTGAGCTACTTTTGGTGCGGTAAAGACATGCCAGCACAAAATTAGCTAATAATTTGATAAATACACCTGTGATGTTTGCAGAATGACCTCGAGCATTGATCAGATTACCGGTGATCACCTTAAAATCACAATTCATATTGATAATATCACCGGTAATTTTGGCGGGATTATCTGTCGTTTAGTATGATTCAAAGGTGATGTAGTCAATGTCACCTATCGCATGGATATTATTAGCGGTATGGCTGCTAGCTTCACCTGTCATATTGAAAAAGTAACCGGTGGAGGTGTTAACATCACCGGTTACATTAATAGCGTCACCGGTGATGTTGTGGTGGTGAATGGTAACAAAATGCTAAAGCGATGATTTATACTGAGTGGCAATCAACTCAATAAGTTGTTCTGCTAGAATACTTTTATGAGTCATGGGTAAAAATACATCACCGTCTCCCCAATACACATGTAAAGCGTTAAGGTCACTATCAAACCCTCCTATCTCAGCGCCCACCACATTGGCCGCTATCATATCTAAGTTCTTATTTTTAAGTTTATCTAAGGCGTAGGCTGTAAGGTTGTTGGTTTCGGCGGCAAAGCCAACTGTAAAAGGATGTGAGGCTAGCGAGGTCAAGTCAGCTAAGATATCTTTGGTTTTGTTTAAAGTAAGGGTCGTACAATCAGAATGTTTTTTAATTTTAGTAGGGTTGACTAGCGCAGGGCTATAGTCAGCAACTGCAGCAGCGGAAATATAAATATGATGCTCATCTGTCTTAGATAAAACTGCTTCATACATTTGAGCGGCAGATTCAACAAAGATGCAATGGCAGTTATGTGGAGCGGTTAAAGAAACTGGGCCGGAAATTAAGGTAACTTCGGCACCTGCTTTAAGGGCAGCTTCCGCTATAGCGTAACCCATTTTTCCTGAACTACGATTAGTAATATAGCGTATAGGATCAATAGCTTCACGCGTAGGACCGGCACTGATCAATACTTTTACATTCAATAGAGATTTATGGGCTAATGGGGCATGATCAGCAAAGTGATCAATAATATGAGCACAAATAGCCAGTGGTTCGGACATGCGACCAAAGCCAGTTTCACCGCAAGCTTGAGAGCCTTTTTCTGGGCCTATAGCCAAAACACCTTGTTGTAGTAGGTTTGCGAAGTTGTTTTGAACGATGGCTTTATTCCACATGGCTTGATTCATTGCAGGTGCAATGAAGACAGGGCAGGTAGCAGCCAGATAAAGCGTGGATAATAAATCATCGGCTAAGCCATGAGTCATTTTGCCAATAATGTTAGCGGTAGCGGGCGCGATAATAAAAATATCTGCCCAGCGTGCTAAGTTAATATGGTCCATGCCGTTATCACTGTTAGCATCAAGTAAATCAATATGAGTAGCATTGCCAGATAAGGCTTGAATGGTAAGGGGGGTAATGAATTGGGTGGCGTTATTGGACATCACGACGCGAACATCAGCGCCATTTTTTTTTAAAAGCCTAATTAATTCGGCTGATTTATAAGCGGCAATGCCGCCGCAAATGCCTAATAGGATATGTTTATTAGATAACATGGGTAGATTTTGAGCAATATGAAGTAAAAATTCAGAGTGCATATTTTACTACACTTTAAAATAATACATTTATTGTTTGACAGTGACGCCAAGTTCAAAGATAATACAAAACTTGCCCGATATAGGAGGGGTTCCCGAGCGGCCAAAGGGATCAGACTGTAAATCTGCCGGCTCTGCCTTCGGAGGTTCGAATCCTCCCCCCTCCACCATCATGAATTTTTATAAAATCGCGGGTGTAGTTCAATGGTAGAACTCCAGCCTTCCAAGCTGATTGCGTGGGTTCGATTCCCATCACCCGCTCCAAATTCTGAGATTAAGCTCATATAGCTCAGTAGGTAGAGCACTTCCTTGGTAAGGAAGAGGTCTCCGGTTCAAATCCGGATATGAGCTCCATTTAGTTTAGTGATATTCGTTAGGTGACTCATGGCCAAAGAAAAATTTTCACGTAGTAAGCCGCATGTAAACGTAGGGACCATAGGTCACGTTGATCACGGCAAGACAACTCTAACAGCTGCATTAACCACGGTAATGGCAAAATTACACGGTGGCGCAGTCAAAGCAT
>CAIVGC010000138.1 GCA_903905335.1 uncultured Methylococcaceae bacterium | reverse complement strand
GTAGCGATCAGGATCAAACTTTTCTGGCTCAGGGAAAATATCGGCAATCCGATGCGATACCCGTGGAGAGGCGCACACATATTTTCCGGCTTTGACGGTGTAGCCTTTAAAATGAAAATCCTTCATGACTTTGCGGATTAAGAAGATTAAAGGAGGATGTAAGCGTAATACTTCTTTGATGACATTCTCTAAGATGGGTATTTCACGTAACGATTGAAACGTGACTTCGCCATCCACGCCAAAGTGCTGGTCTAGTTCTTTTAATACGCGATTTAGATGCTCAGGGCGTTTAGCTAATTCTAGTAAAGTCCAAGCCGCCGTGCCGGCAGTCGTATGATGCCCCGCGAATATAGTGCCAATTAACATTCCGGTTATTTCATGGGCGGATAAACGGCTGCCGTCATCATAACTAGCATCGATGAGTAATTGAAAGGCATCTTCACTTTTTTCTGACTTTTGGGCTCTTTTAGCAATAATCTCGGTGACGAGTGCTTGCAACTTAACTCTGGCTTTATCTCGCCTACGAAATACAGGTAAGGGCAAATAAGGAAACACAAAAGCGAGTGGATTGACGCCTTTTTCGAGATCGTGATAAATTTTGGCAAATTCTTCATTCAGTTCATAACGGAATTCATCGCCTAGTAAGCAGTGGCTTGATGTGTAAATGGTGAGTTCTTTCATAAACTTAAGCAAATCAATTTCTCCGCTATCACCCCATTCCGCAATCATTTGCTCAACTTCTTGTACGATGACTTGTGCATAACCGCGCATAGGTTTGTCGCGTAACACCGGCATCAGCATTTTTAATTGTTGGTCCTTTTTATGCGGGGGCGCATCAAAGACTACGCCTTTGCCGAATATAGGCGTCATGATTTTATAGGCTTGACTTTGATCCAGTTGTGCATCGGGTGCGCGAAAAAAGGCTTCATTGGCCTCAGGTCCGGTCATTAACACCATTTTTTGATGGAACATACGAAACTCACCAATTTCTCCCAGCGTATTTCTAAGCTGCATCATATAGTCGAAGGGGTTTTTCCCGAAAGCGAGCATGTGGCCTAGTAAGGGTAAAGCTCCTGGCATTTTGGGTGGTACTAGCTCTGATGCTTTGGTATTTTTTGTATTCTTTGTGGTCATAAGTCCATCTAGATGGTGGGTATCTACGTCATAATCTCCAGATTTCTTAGGAGTATACTTGATCAAATACTAATCAGGGTTGCCAATCAGTAGATGATTTTACGCTGTGCTAAGTTAATGCACAAAAAATTATCATTGACGAATATTTTCAGACTAATTTCACGACTAATTTGTGTTATCCTACGCGGCTAAATTTTGTTCAATCATTTATTAATATTACTCTATGCGAACTCGCGTTAAAATTTGCGGCTTTACTGGTGTTGAAGAAGCAGTTTATGCTGCTCATTTAGGTGTAGATGCTATAGGCTTAGTCTTTTATGCGCCTAGCTCAAGAAGCGTTGAAATTGAACAGGCCATCAAGATAGTCGCAGCATTGCCTGCGTTTACCTCAGTGGTGGCTTTGTTTGTTGATGAGCAAGAGGCACGCATACGAGAAGTATTAGCGCAGGTTGATATAGATTGTCTTCAATTTCATGGTGATGAGTCTTCTGAGGCTTGCAGAATTTATGGCAAGCGTTATATTAAGGCGGTCAGCATGAAAAAGGGTACAGATATTGCGGCAATAGCTCAGCAGTATCATGATGCATCGGGTTTATTGCTAGATGCGTATCATGCCGAGGAAAAAGGTGGTACTGGCAGTCAGTTTGATTGGGCATTAATTCCATCATCATGTACCTTGCCGATTATCCTCGCTGGTGGGCTTGAGGCCGCGAATGCCATACAGGCTATACAAATGGTAAAACCTTACGCGCTGGATGTCAGTAGCGGAGTAGAAGTAAAAAAAGGCATTAAAGATTCGCTTAAAATGGCGGCATTTATAAAACAAGTTAATGAAGGTAATAGAATAATAACATGACCGAAAAATATAATATGCCCGATGAGCGGGGACATTTTGGCCCTTATGGGGGAATCTTTGTTGCAGAAACATTAATTCCGCCTGTTCAAGAACTCAACGCTGCCTATCAGCGATACATGCATGATCCTGAATTCATAGCGGAAATGGATGCTGACTTACAACATTATGTTGGTCGACCTTCACCGCTCTATCATGCTGAACGTTGGAGTAATGAGTTAGGTGGTGCGCAAATTTATTTAAAGCGCGAAGATTTAAATCATACCGGCTCACATAAAATTAATAATACCGTAGGCCAAGCTTTATTAGCAAAACGCATGGGTAAAACCCGTATTATTGCTGAAACGGGGGCCGGTCAGCATGGCGTTGCAACTGCTACCGTAGCCGCCAGACTAGGTCTGGAATGCGTGGTCTATATGGGGTCTGTGGATGTAGCAAGGCAATCATTAAATGTCTATCGCATGAAGTTACTTGGCGCAAAAGTAGTTGCTGTTGAATCTGGTTCTAAAACCTTAAAAGATGCTTTAAATGAAGCACTCAGAGACTGGGTTACCAATGTTGATAATACCTTTTATATTATTGGTACGGTAGCAGGTCCGCATCCTTATCCCGCGATGGTACGTGATTTTCAAGCTATTATTGGTCGTGAAGCTAGGCAGCAATGTTTGGATCAAACTGGACGCTTACCCGATGCTTTAGTGGCGTGTGTTGGTGGTGGCTCTAATGCGATTGGTTTGTTCCACCCTTTTATTGATGACGCATCAGTAAAAATGTATGGTGTTGAAGCCGCCGGTGACGGCATTGAAACAGGCCGTCATTCTGCACCCTTGAGCGCAGGTCGCCCTGGTGTTTTACATGGCAATCGAACTTATTTAATGTCTGATGATGACGGCGAAATTATCGAAACTCATTCAATTTCCGCTGGCTTAGATTATCCGGGTGTAGGTCCTGAACATGCTTGGCTAAAAGATACGGGTCGTGCTCAATATCCAAATATTACCGATAATGAAGCGCTGGAAGGCTTTCATGCTTTAACGCTAATGGAAGGTATTATTCCTGCGTTGGAATCCAGTCACGCGATGGCTTACACAATGAAGTTGGCACCCACCATGCGTAAAGATGAAATTATTATTGTCAATTTGTCTGGACGTGGCGATAAAGATATGCAAACGATGGCTAAACGTGAAGGAATTGAGTTATGAGTCGATTAGCCGCTACCTTTGAAGCACTTGCTCAAAATGGCCGCAAGGCGTTAATTCCTTTTATTACAGCAGGTGATCCGCATCCTAACTTTACTGTATCAATGATGCATGCCATGGTTGATGCCGGTGTTGATGTTATTGAACTAGGTGTGCCGTTTTCTGACCCTGTTGCCGATGGCCCCGTTATTCAGCGCGCCAGTGAACGTGCGTTGGCTCATAAAATGAGCTTAAGACTTACCTTGGATATTGCCAGCGAATTTCGTAAAACAAATCAACAAACACCGGTAGTTTTGATGGGTTATTTAAATCCAATTGAAGCCATGACCTACGAAGGTTTTGCCAATGCTGCACAACGTGCTGATATAGATGGCGTATTAACAGTTGATTTGCCGCCTGAAGAAGCAAAAGAGTGCTGTGATTTATTAAAGGCGCGTGGTATTGACCCCATTTTTCTATTAGCGCCTAATAGCAGCGATGAGCGCATTAAGAAAATGGACGAAGTCGGTAGTGGCTATCTTTATTATGTGTCGCTTAAAGGTGTTACTGGTGCAGGTCATTTAAATATTGTCGACGTTGAAAACAAGTTACAACAAATTAAAAAGAATACTCGTTTGCCAGTAGCGATTGGTTTTGGTGTAAAAGATGCAGAAACAGCAAAAGCTATCGGAAATATAGGAGATGGTGTGGTTATCGGCAGTGCTTTAATTAGTAAAATAGAAGCCCATTTAGATGAACCAGATCTTGCCAAAAATGAAATTGTTGCGTTATTAACATCTATGCGCTTAGCATTAGATAGTCACTCAGCGTCAT
>CAIVGC010000137.1 GCA_903905335.1 uncultured Methylococcaceae bacterium | reverse complement strand
GCAACTTCACCAACTAACTGCTTGTTACTTCCTTTAACAAGTATTTCAGTTTGAGTAGGTGTTTCGACTTGAATTCCAACTGGAACTTGAAATTCAACTGGATGTGAAAATCCTAAAGATAAACTTAATACACTTTCTTTAGCCTGAGCTCTGTAACCAACACCAATTAATGTCAATTTTTTTTCAAAACCCTGAGAAACACCAGTAACCATGTTATTCAACACGGCTCTTGCAGTTCCAGCTTGAGCAGTAGCAATTTTATTATCTTTATCCCATAACATTTCAATTATGTTATTTTCGATATTAACAGAAACTACAGAATTAAGAACATGAGTTAGTAACCCCTTAATTCCTTTTACAGTTAACGTATTTCCATCTAACTTTACTTCTACGCCACTTGGAATAGAAATAGGAGCTTTAGCAATTCTTGACATAACACACCTACATTAGCAAACAGTGCAAATAACTTCACCGCCATGGCCAATGGCACGCGCAGCTCTATCAGTCATAACACCATTTGATGTTGATACAATAGCAATCCCTAAGCCGCCAAGAACTTTTGGCAATTCGTCTTTAGACTTATAAATACGTAAACCAGGCCTACTAATTCTTTTTATAGCTTCTATTACAGGAGCTCCTTTATAGTACTTCAATTCAACTGTCATTTCGGTATGGCTACCGCTAGTTTCAGTACTGAAGCCTACAATATACCCCTCTTCTTTCAGCACCTTAGCAATAGATACTTTCAATTTAGAAGAAGGTTGTTTAATATTTTTTTTACCAGCAGATTGACCGTTTCTAATACGAGTCAGCATATCTGCTACTGGGTCTGTCATACTCATTTCTTTATCTCCAACTTAGATCAAACAGATCTTACCAACTTGCTTTGACTACACCAGGCACATCACCGCGCATAGTAGCTTCTCTTAATTTATTTCTACTAAGACCAAACTTACGGTAATACCCATGCGGACGTCCAGTTAAATTACAACGGTTGCGAACCCTAGAAACACTAGAATCCCTTGGTAATTTTTGAAGTTGTAAATGAGCAGATTCTTTGTCTTCATATGAAGCATTTGGATCTCTGATAGTTTCTTTCAAAGCCTTACGCTTAACTTCATACTTTTTAACTAATTTTTTACGCTTATCTTCACGCGCAATCATTGACTTTTTTGCCATGTTAAAACTGCCTCTTAACTCTTAAATGGAAAATTAAACAACTTTAACAGAGCTAAACCTTCTTCATTAGTTTCAGCTGTAGTAGTAATAGTAATATCCATTCCACGTAAAGTATCAATTTTATCATAATCAATTTCTGGAAATATGATTTGTTCTTTTACGCCCATAGAATAATTACCCCGACCATCAAAGCTTTTAGGACTCAAGCCTCTAAAATCACGTATTCTTGGAATAGATATACTTATTAATCTATCAAGGAATTCGTACATTCTATCGCTACGCAAAGTTACTTTGCATCCGATAGGCATATCATCACGAATTTTAAATCCAGCGATAGATTTTCTTGCAAGTGTTACAACAGGCTTTTGACCGGAAATCTTTTCCATATCAGAAAGCGCTGATTGCAAAACTTTTTTATCAGCTACTGCACCACCGACACCCATATTAAGTGTGATTTTTGTGATGCGAGGGGCCTGCATAATAGATTTATAAGCAAATTGCTCAACTAATGCAGGAAGAATTGTTTCTTTATATACGGTTTCTAATCTAGCCATGATTCATCTGCACCTTAGACATCAACAACTTCATTTGTTGATTTGAAATATCTGACTTTCTTTCCATCTTCAAGAAACCTATAGCCCACTCTATCTGCTTTTTTGGTTTCAGGATTATATAATCCTATATTGGAAATATTAATCGGCATATCCTTAACAATAATCCCACCAGAGATTCCTGCGTTTGGATTTGGTTTTTGGTTCTTCTTAACCTGGTTGATTCCTTCAACCAAAACCTTATCGCCTTTTAAAATCTGGGTTACCCTACCACTCTTACCTTTATCCTTACCGGTACGAACGATAATATCATCACCTTTTTTAATTTTAGCCATGCTATACCTTACCTTATAAAACTTCAGGAGCAAGCGAGATAATTTTCATAAATTTCTCCCCTCTTAACTCACGCGTTACAGGGCCAAAAATACGGGTACCTAATGGCTGCAAATTGTTATTTAAAATAACAGCAGAATTACCATCGAATCGAATGACAGACCCATCTGGTCTACGCACACCTTTTCGTGTTCTGACAACAAGGGCATTATATACCTCTCCCTTTTTAACTCTACCACGAGGAATAGCATCCTTAATACTAACTTTGATGATGTCACCAATGCCAGCATATCGACGATGCGACCCTCCTAATACTTTGATACACATGACCCTTTTTGCACCGCTATTATCGGCGACGTCAAGGTTAGTTTGCATCTGAATCATGATTTATTCCTATACTTTGTATATAAAAAATTAAATTCTATCTCTTAGCATTTTCTAAGATTTGAACCAACTTGAAAGTTTTATTTTTAGATAAAGGCCTACAAGATGTTATAGCAACTACATCACCTTCTTGGCATACATTTTCTTCATCATGAGCCATCATTTTAGAAGAACGTTTGATGTATTTTCCATATACAGGATGCTTTACAACTCGCTCTACTAAAACTGTAATGGTTTTATCCATTTTGTTACTAACAACCTTACCTGTGATTGTTCTTAACTTTGTGATATTTTCACTCATGATTATGCACTCGCCATTTGATTTAATATGGTATGAATCCGTGCCACATCGCGCCTAACTTTTTTCACTTGATCAGGTTTTGATAACTGACCAGTTCCTTTTTGCATTTTAAGGTTAAATCGCTCTCTAGCTAAATCGAGCAATAAAACACCTAATTCTTCTTTTGATTTTTCGCGTAGTTCTGTTGCTTTCATTACATTATTGTCCGCGCAGTAAACATTGTTTTCAGAGGAAGCTTAGCAGCAGCCAATGTAAAGGCTTCTCTTGCAAGTTCTTCAGAAACACCTTGAATTTCATACAACATTGTCCCAGGTCTTACCTGAGCAACCCAGTATTCTACACTACCTTTTCCTTTTCCCATACGAACTTCTAACGGTTTTTTAGTAATAGGCTTATCAGGGAAGATTCTAATCCAAATTTTACCACCACGTTTAACGTGTCTGGTAATAGTTCGTCTTGCAGATTCTATCTGTCTTGCAGTTAATCTACCACGTGTGATAGCTTTAAGACCAAATTCACCAAAGCTTACTGATGATCCACGGACAGCAGTTCCGTTATTTCTGCCTTTATGTTGCTTACGGAATTTTGTTCTTTTAGGTTGAAGCATGTCATTATTCCTTCAACTATTTCTTGGAATCTGAATTAATAGATGCTTTATGTGCATCTATATCGAAAACTTCACCTTTGAAAATCCAGACTTTAATGCCGATAATTCCATAGGTTGTATGTGCCTCAGCTGTCGCATAATCAATATCAGCTCTTAAGGTATGCAAAGGAACGCGCCCTTCCCTATACCATTCGCTTCTAGCAATTTCTGCTCCATTCAAACGACCACCAAGGTTTATTTTGATACCTTCAGCACCTAAGCGCATAGTATTAGTTACCGCTCTCTTCATTGCTCTGCGATACATAATCCTTTTTTCAAGTTGCTGAGCAACCCCTTCAGCTACTAATTGTGCATCTAACTCAGGCTTTCTAATCTCTTCAACATTAAGTTGGACTGGAACACCAATCATATTAGAGATTTCTTGCCTTAATAAATCAATATCCTCGCCTTTTTTACCAATTACAATACCCGGACGAGCAGTATGAATAGTAATATGAGCATTGTTTGCTGGACGATTAATTTGTATGTGACTTACTGAGGCATGTGCTAATTTTTTCTTAATAAAAGCACGTACTGTTAAATCTTGATGCAGGAAAACCGGGTAATCCTGACTACTTGCATACCATCTTGAATTCCAATCCTTTACAATTCCAAGGCGTATTCCAATTGGATGTACTTTCTGACCCATAATCTACCCCTACTCGGATTCTGCGACTTTAATTGTGATATGGCAGCTTCTTTTAAGGATATGATTAGCATTTCCTTTAGCTCTTGCCTTAAATCTTTTCATGGTTGCCCCTTCATTTACATAAACGGTAGAAACCCTTAAGTCATCAATATCTGCACTCTCATTATGCTCAGCATTAGCAATTGCAGACTCAAGAACTTTCTTAATTATAGTAGCCGCTTTTTTTGAGCTAAACTTTAATAAATTAAGGGCCTTTTCAACGGGCATTCCACGAATTTGGTCACCGACCAATCTAGCTTTTTGAGCTGATAATGGCGCGTTTTTTAATATAGCTGAAATTTCCATCACATTATCTACCTTGACTTCTTATCAGCCACATGGCCTTTATATGTTCTTGTCGGAGAAAACTCACCTAATTTATGACCAACCATATTCTCAGAAATAAGAACGGGGATATGTAATCGACCATTATGGATTGCAATTGTTAAACCCAGCATATCTGGAATTATCATTGATCTTCTCGACCATGTTTTAATCGGTTTCCGATTATTGCTACTTACGGCATCTTCTATTTTTTTTAAAAGATGATGATCAATAAAAGGACCTTTTTTAATTGAACGCGGCACGCTGATTCCTCTCTATTTCTGCTTACGACGTCTAATAATCATATTATCAGTACGTTTGTTTTTTCTAGTTTTGTATCCCTTAGTAGGCATACCCCATGGAGAAACCGGATGTCTACCACCAGAAGTACGACCTTCACCACCACCATGTGGATGATCTACTGGGTTCATTACGACACCTCTAACAGTTGGACGAATACCCCGCCATCTTGAAGCACCTGCTTTACCAAGAGAGGCCAAGCTATGCTCAGAATTTGAAACCTCACCTATTACAGCTCTACATTCAGCAAATACTTTACGCATTTCACCAGAACGCATTCTAATTGTTGCATGAGCACCATCTCTTGCAACTAATTGTACTGATGTTCCTGCACTTCGTGCAACTTGAGCACCTTTACCAGGCTTTAATTCAACACAATGGACTGTAGTTCCCATTGGTATATTTCTTAGAGGCATACAATTACCAGCTTTTACTGGAACAGTCTCAGCTGATAAGATTTCTTGACCAACTACTATACCTTTTGGAGCGATAATATATCGACGCTCACCATCCTTAAATAAAATTAATGCTATATTTGCAGTTCTATTTGGATCGTATTCGATACGCTCAACAACCGCTGGAATATCAAATTTATTTCTTTTAAAATCAATAATACGGTAGTGCTGTTTATGGCCACCTCCGATATGACGAGTTGTAATTCGTCCATTATTATTTCGCCCACCTGTTTTGCTCTTTTTACATAGTAAAGGAGCAAATGGTTTGCCTTTGTGCAACTCATCATTTTTGACTCGTACTACAAACCGCGAACCCGGTGATGTAGGTTTTGATTTTACAATCGCCATTGTTTCTACCGTTTCCTATTGATCATTACTTAAATTAAGCAGCAGAAAAGTCTATATCATGCCCTGGTTTTAGCTTAACATAAGCTTTTTTCCAGTCAGATCTTTGGCCTAACGAACGACCAAATTTTTTCTGTTTGCCTTTAACGTTTAAAACATGCACAGAATCAACTTCTACGCCAAACATCATTTCTACAGCACCTTTAACTTGCTTTTTAGTAGCTTGTTTTTTCACTTTAAATACGAACTGCTTATATTTCTCAGCTGCAAGGTTACTTTTTTCAGAAATAATAGGAGATTCGATTACTCCAGCCAATTGATATTGCAACATATTCATGCTAAACGCTCCTCTAATTGTTTTAAAGCAGCTGGCGTAGCAATTACTTTGTCAGCAGAAACTAATAGCACTGGATTTAAATTCACAGCTTCTACAATTTCAACATAAGGAATGTTTCTTGATGCTAAAGCAAGATTTGCATCAACAACGTCAACTACAATAAGTATGCGCTTAGCATCAATATTTTTTATAAAGACATTCAGATCTTTAGTTTTAGCTGTAGTAGGAATTATATCATTACTTACAACCAATCGATCTTGCCTTAAAAGCTCTGATAGAATTGAACGTATACCAACTCTAAACATTTTTTTATTTAACTTCTGGTCGTAAGATCTTGGTCGTGCGGCAAAAGCAACACCACCAGTACGCCATATCGGACTTCTTGTTGTTCCTGATCTTGCTCGACCAGTTCCTTTTTGTCTCCAAGGCTTAGATCCACCACCACTTACATCAGACCGGGTTTTTTGCGCTTTTGTACCTGCGCGAGCACCAGCCAAATAGCGAGTTACTAATTGATGAACTAATGTTTCATTAAATGGCTGACCAAAAACAGCCTCATTAACTTCAACTTTACCGGAAGAGTCTTTTTCATTTAAAGCAGGTATTTGCAAACCCATGGCTTAACCTTTATTTCGCATTTTCATAGCAGGTGTAATTATTACATCCCCGCCCTTAGCACCAGGAACAGATCCCTTTACTAAAATTAAATTTCTTTCCGCATCAATAGCATGAATAGTAAGGTTTTGAATGGTTCGCTTTACAGCACCAAGATGACCTTCCATTTTTTTACCCTTGAATACACGCCCAGGAGTTTGGCACATACCGATAGAACCTAGCACCCTGTGAGAACGAGAGTTACCATGGGTAGCATCCTGCATACTAAAGTGATGTCGCTTAATACCGCCAGCAAAACCTTTACCAATACTTGTACCTTGAACATCAACAACTTGACCGGCAGAGAAAATATCAATAGGCAAAAAAGCACCTGTAGATAAATCCTCACCCTCACCTTCTTCAAGCCTAAACTCCCACAAACCTCTTCCGGCAGTAAGACTTGCAGCGGCATAATGTCCAGCCATTGCTTTATTGACTCTAGAAGACTTCTTTTCTCCAGCAGTTACTTGTATTGATCTATAACCATCAATCTCAATACTTTTCACTTGGCTAATTCTGTTTGAGTCAATCTGGAGGACTGTTACTGGAACAGAAGTTCCATCCTCACAAAATACTCTGGTCATACCACATTTACGACCTATAAGACCTATTGACATCTGCCAATTCCTCTACTTCAATTCAATTTTATTTGGACATCAACACCAGCTGCAAGATCCAACTTCATTAATGCATCTACGGTTTTTTCAGTTGGCTCAACGATATCCAGCAATCTTTTATACGTTCTTAACTCATATTGATCTCTAGCATCTTTATTTACATGAGGCGAAATCAAAATTGTAAAGCGTTCTTTTTTTGTAGGCAATGGAATAGGACCTTTTACTTGAGCTCCAGTTCTTCTTGCTGTTTCTACAATCTCACCAGCCGATTGATCAATTAATTTATGATCAAAAGATTTCAATCGGATTCTGATAGTTTGATTAGACATAATTTTTACTCAATTATTGATGCAACAACACCCGCACCTACTGTACGACCACCTTCACGAATTGCAAAGCGCAATCCATCTTCCATTGCAATCGGAGATATTAATCTAACCTTTACAGAGATATTATCACCAGGCATAACCATTTCTACGCCTTCTGGTAAATCAACTGCACCCGTTACGTCAGTCGTTCTGAAATAGAACTG
>CAIVGC010000136.1 GCA_903905335.1 uncultured Methylococcaceae bacterium | reverse complement strand
GTCATCATCAAAATACTATTGGAATCCGCTGAAAACTTTTGTCATCATCAAAATACTATTGGAATCCGCTGAAAACTTTTGTCATCATCAAAATACTATTGGAATCCGCTGAAAACTTTTGTCATCGTCAGGGTACTATTGAAATCCGCTGAAATCTTTTGTATTAATTCACTAACCCATCGAAATTTGACCTTAAGCTAAAACATACAGGGCATGAAACCCCGCAAAATTAGACGCCACCTATTAAACGTTTCCCTTATGACATCTAGTATGGGATTAATATTGACGTGGTTGTAATTATTACTATCGCACATCCACATCAAAAACCTAATTCTTGGCAAGAACGGTTAAGCCTCTGATAATTTGTTGAACTTATACTCTTCGTGCCCAACATTTGAATAACTGAATAGAAGAATGACTACGATATAGCCTGCCTTTTATTTAATTTCCATCAGCATTAAACATGCCCATGACTACCTCGCCTGTGGGATAATAGCCCACTCGGGCATGATTATCTCAACGGTATTGCCTATTGGTTCTCTGGATAATTGATGAAAGTTCACCTTAAAACACTCGGCTGTCGGCTTAATGAAGCTGAATTAGAAACTTGGGCGCAGGCCTTTCAAAAATCTGGCCATGCTATTACTAAACAAGCCGAAGCAGCTCAACTGATCGTCATTAATTCTTGCGCGGTTACTCAAGATGCGGCCAGAAAATCACGCCAACTCATACGCCGTATTCATCGCGATAATCCTCAAGCAAAGCTAGTGGTTAGCGGTTGTTATGCCACGTTAAACCAAGAAGAAGCTGGAGCTTTATTAGGCGTAGACTTAGTCGTTAGTAACAAAGATAAAGATCAATTAGTAGAAAAAACACTGAGCGAACTTAACATGGATACAATGCCGACTATGGCTACCGATCCAGGTGAAACATCATTATTTACACGCGGCAGGCAAAGAGCATTTATTAAAGTACAAGATGGCTGTCGTTACCGCTGCACCTTTTGTATTGTCACCGTGGCTCGCGGCGAAGAAGTCAGTCGCTCTATACAAACCGTTGTTAATGAAATTAATGAACTACATCAACAAGGCATCACCGAAGCTATTTTAACAGGCGTACATTTAGGCGGTTATGGCAGTGATTTAGGCATTAATTTATCTGATCTAATCAAAGCTATACTTGCTGAAACCGATATCCCTAGACTTAGGTTAGGTTCTTTAGAGCCTTGGGAATTACCCGACGACTTCTTTGAGTTATTTCATAATACTAGGCTTATGCCACACTTACATTTACCTTTGCAAAGCGGCTCTGATAGCGTGCTACGTAGAATGGCTAGGCGATGTAAAACAGTGGAGTTTTCTGCTATCGTTCAACAATTACGCGCAAAAATCCCTCACTTTAATATCACTACCGATATTATTGTCGGCTTTCCTGGCGAAACAGAACAGGAATGGCAAGACAGTTATAACTTCATCAAACAAACCGGCTTTGGCCATATTCATATTTTTACTTATTCCCGTAGAGAAGGGACTAAAGCCGCTAATTTGCCTGATCAGATTGCCGAAGAAACTAAAAAACTACGCAGCAGGCAATTGCATGAATTAGCCAATAATATGAAGCTACAGTTTTTCAAAGATAATTTAGGTCAAGAATTTCCAGTACTCTGGGAAGGTTACAGCATCGCGCAGGATGATGGCAGTCAACAAGTATTTGGTTATACGCCTAATTACCTACGAGTTAGCGGCATCATTGATGCAGGTGTTTCGGTTGAAAATAAGACCCTTAAGGTAAAGTTATCAGAATTAGGCGAAGACTATATAATAGCCAGCATGTAATCTAAGTAAACATAAGGGCATACCCCATTACCGTTAACATATCACCCATTTAAAAACATAAAACGTAATCATGGAAAAAACATACGCTCCTCACGACATAGAACAACGCTGGTATCAAAACTGGGAAGAACAAGGTTATTTTGCGGCCAAATCAGAAGGCGAATCCTATTGCATTATGATTCCGCCACCTAATGTTACAGGCAGTCTACACATGGGCCATGCTTTTCAAGATACCATCATGGATGCCCTCACCCGCTACCATAGAATGAAAGGTTATAGCACCTTGTGGCAAGCTGGGACGGATCATGCCGGTATTGCTACGCAAATGGTGGTAGAACGTCTATGTAATGCTGAAGGTAAGACTCGTCATGATTATGGACGTGAAAAATTCGTCGAAAAAGTTTGGCAATGGAAAGAAGAATCAGGCGGAGCTATTACCCAGCAACTACGCCGCATGGGCTCTTCATTGGATTGGAATAGAGAACGCTTCACCATGGATGATGGCATGTCCGATGCCGTTCAAGAAGTCTTTATACGCTTGTACGAAGAAGGCTTAATTTATCGCGGCAAACGCTTAGTTAACTGGGATCCCGTACTGCATACCGCTGTTTCCGATTTGGAAGTCTTATCCGAAGAAGAAAATGGTTCTATGTGGCATATCCGTTATCCTTTATCGAATGGACAGGGACATTTAATTGTTGCTACCACTCGCCCAGAAACCTTATTGGGTGATGCCGCGGTCGCTATTCATCCTGATGATGATCGTTACAAACACTTGTTAGGTGAATTCGTAGAGTTGCCGCTAACCGGCCGCAGAATTCCGATTATTGCCGATGAGTATGTTGATCCTGAATTTGGCACCGGCTGTGTCAAAATTACACCAGCCCATGATTTCAATGATTATGACGTTTGGACACGTCATCGTCATACCTCTGCAATTCAAGACTTACCCCATGGCGGCTTGATTAATGTCTTAACTGTCGATGCTTCTATACGCAGTAATGACGAAAACGAAAATCAACTGATACCAGACAAATACAGTGGCCTTGATCGTTTCGCAGCACGTAAACAAATGGTTGCAGATCTTGATGCTCTAGGCTTATTAGAAAAGATAGTCGACCATAAATTAATGGTACCGCGTGGTGATCGCACCAATAGTGTTATCGAACCCTTACTAACTGATCAATGGTACGTTAAAGTTGGGCCACTAGCAGAACCTGCCATAGCGGCCGTGGAAAATGGCGATATTAAATTTGTCCCTGACAACTGGAAAAACACTTATTTTGATTGGATGCGTAATATTCAAGATTGGTGTATTTCTAGACAAATTTGGTGGGGACATCGCATCCCTGCTTGGTATGATGACTTGGGCAATATTTATGTCGGCGAGTCTGAACTAGCTATTCGTGAAAAGCACAACTTACCTGCTGATTATGCCCTTAAACAAGATGAAGATGTATTAGACACTTGGTTTTCATCGGCACTTTGGCCTTTTTCTACCTTGGGTTGGCCAGAAAATACCGAAGAACTCGCCAAACATTATCCAACCAGCGTATTGGTAACTGGATTTGATATTATTTTCTTCTGGGTCGCCCGTATGATTATGATGGGACTTAAGTTTCAAGGGGCAGTACCCTTTAAAGAAGTCTACATACATGGTCTAGTGCGGGATGCTGAAGGCCAAAAAATGTCAAAATCTAAAGGCAACGTACTTGACCCAATAGATATCATTGATGGTATAGATCTTGAATCGCTGGTAGCTAAAAGAGTTGCAGGTATGATGCAACCTCATTTAGCTAAAAAGATTGAACAAGCAACCCGCAAAGATTTTCCTGACGGCATACAGTCATACGGTACCGATGCCTTGCGCTTTACTTTTGCCTCTTTAGCCTCAACTGGCCGCGATATTCGTTTTGATATGGCAAGAACAGAAGGTTATCGCAATTTTTGTAACAAACTATGGAATGCTGCACGTTACGTGTTGATGAATACCGAAGAACACGATAACGGTTTATCTGATGCACCCTGCGCCTATACCCAAGTTGATCGTTGGATTATCTCCAGACTTAACCAGGTGACCAGCACAACCAGTCATGCTATTGATAATTATCGCTTTGATTTAGCCGC
>CAIVGC010000135.1 GCA_903905335.1 uncultured Methylococcaceae bacterium | reverse complement strand
TTGAGATTAAAAGAAATGGTTCCCGTAGGAAATTGTCCTTGATGATTAACCGACAAAGGCGCATTCGTTACATCATAATGAGTAAATTCTGACAAGGGGACTTGCCCTCCGGTCACCGCTGGTGCAATAGGCGGCACACTCACATAAATATTTTTTAAGGTCTCAGCGTTTTGTGAGTATTCTGGTGCCACTTCCATAATGACATGATATTGATTAAGCGGATTATAAATCACAGACACTTGCCGCTGCCCAAAAGCACTGTTAAGTGTCGCATCAATAAGTGCTGGACTCACCCCAAGTTGCGCTGCGAATTTACGATCTATTTGTAATTCAATTTGTTGGCCTTTATCTTGCTGATTAGTATTAACATCGACCAATTCAGAATGCTGGGACAAAGCTTTAACAATCTGTGGCATCCAGGTACGTAAATCAGCTAGATGATCGGCTTGCAAAGCATATTCAAACAAAGCAGAAGAGCCTCGCGCACCAATCCGAAGATCTTGTGGCGGCTGTAAAATAAGTTTAGCACCTGGCTCATCTGCTAACTTATTGCGCAACCGCTCCATCAATTGATTAACATTCAGTTTGCGCTCTTCCAAGGGCTTAAGAACGGCAAACATTTGCCCACTATTGCTATCACGTTGTCCACCAGTAAAACCAAGAACGGTAGCGATGTCTGGATCCTTTCTTAAAATTTCAACAAAATCAGCTAATTTTTGGCGCATAGCCAGTGAAGAAATACTTTGATCTGCCTGTATAGTACCTGACAGCCTGCCCGTATCCTGAATAGGAAAGAAACCTTTAGGTACAATAGAATACAGATAAACATTAAAGCAGATGGTCGCTAAAAGTATCAGCATCATTAAAGGACGATGATGCAAAGCCCAGGTCAAGGTGCGCTCATAACCAGATTGCCAGTATTTAAGCCCATGTTCAATCCTATGATAAAAGCTATTTTGAGTATCTTTCTTTATCGGCTTTAGCCATAAGGCACATAACATCGGTGTAGTTGTTAAGGAAATCACTAACGACACCAATACCGCCGCTGAAAGTGTCACCGCAAATTCCTGAAACAAACGCCCAACGAGCCCCCCCATTAATAAAATAGGTGTGAATACGGCTATTAGAGACAAACTCATGGTCAATACTGTAAAACTTACCTCACTAGCGCCTTTAAAAGCTGCCTCATAGGGGGACATACCTTGTTCTATATAGCGCTCAGTATTTTCCAAAACAACAGTGGCATCATCAACGACAAAACCAGTAGCAATGGTCAGAGCCATTAACGACAAATTGTCCAAACTGTAATGACATAAATACATCACACCGAAAGTACCAATTAAAGATACTGGCACGGTAATAATAGGAATCAAAGCCGAGCGTAAATTACCCAAAAACAACAACACGACAGCTATGACTAATACTACAGAAATCAATAAACTCCGCTCAACTTCATGCAAAGACGCACGAATCGTGATAGATAAATCGAGCGCTACTAATAAATTTATGGCTTTTGGAATTGACGCTTGTAGTTGCGGTAACAAAGCTTTAACTTTATCAACCGACTCAATAACATTCGCTCCTGATTGTTTGTACACGATTAAAAATACCGAGGGTTTGCCATCTTTTATTCCAGATGTGCGAATATCCTCGACCGAATCAACAATCAAACCAAGATCCGATAAATGTACCGGACTGCCATTACGATAAGCCACTATCAATGGCAGATAATCAGCTGCTTTTTTTGCTTGGTCATTGGCATAAATCAACCAATTATGGTCAGCATCTTCCAAGGCACCTTTAGGTTGATTAACATTAGTCGTCGCGATAGCGACGCGTATCTCTTCAAAACCAATATTATACTTAGACAAAGCATTAGGATTTAGCTCTATCCTGACAGCTGGTAAGGAGCTGCCACCTATGTTTACTTGCCCTATGCCCTGAATTTGAGAGATTTTCTGCGCTAAAATAGTCGAGGCCACATCATAAAGTTGGCCACGGGTCATAGTGTCAGACGTCAGCGACAAAATCATAATCGGTGAATCGGCTGGATTAATTTTCTTATAGCTGGGCCGACTAGGCATATTGCTGGGTAATAATCGAGCTGCGCCATTGATAGCCGCTTGTACATCCCTAGCCGCACCATCAATATCGCGATCCAAATCGAATTGCAAAGTAATACTGGTATTACCCACCGAACTGGATGAAGTCATTTCGTTGATACCGGCAATATGCCCTAAAGCCCGCTCTAAGGGTGTTGCCACCGAAGTACCCATAGTTTCTGGACTAGCACCTGGCAATGAAGCTTGTACTGAAATAGTGGGGAAATCAATTTGCGGCAAAGACGCAACTGGTAATTGAAAAAAAGCAATTAGACCGGCTAACGCAATGGCCAGTGTCAGCAATGTGGTAGCAACCGGACGCTGAATAAATAAAGCCGACAGGCTCACGCGATATCCTTATTGATGCTGAGAGCCACAGGTACATTTTTTCCAGACCATTGTTGGCTTAAGCGATCAAAAGCAAGATACATAACAGGCGTGGTAAATAAAGTTAACAACTGACTGACCAATAAACCGCCTACCATTGTAATCCCTAAAGGATGACGCAACTCTGATCCTACACCGGTACCTAGCATTAATGGTAAAGCACTGAGCAAGGCCGCCATAGTCGTCATCATTATCGGACGAAAGCGTAACAAACAGGCCTGATATATAGCGTCTCGAGGTGATTTACCTTGATTGCGTTCAGCATCCAAGGCGAAATCAATCATCATAATGGCGTTTTTCTTAACTATACCAATCAATAAAATTATGCCAATAATCCCGATAATACCTAAATCATTATTCGATAACATCAACGCCAATAACGCGCCTACACCGGCTGACGGTAAAGTCGATAAAATCGTAACCGGATGTATATAACTTTCATACAGTACGCCCAAAACGATATAAACAGTGACAATGGCGGCGAGTATTAACCATAGCGTACTCGTTAAAGAAGAGCTAAACGCTAAGGTAGTTCCTTGGTAATCAGCCTGCACATTCAGAGGCAAACCAATTTTCAGCTTAGTCTTTTCTATAGCATCTATCGCTTCACCCAAAAAAGCACCTGGCGCTAAATTAAAAGAAATAGTAGTGGCTAAGAACTGATCTAAATGTTGCGTTACTAAAGAGGTGTTTTGTTCTGTCACCGTCACTAACTCCGATAACGGTACTTGTATGCCTGTCGAAGTCGGAATACGTAATGCTTTTAGATCATCCAGACTTTGACGATATTCGGGTTTAACTTCAAGCACCACTCTGTATTGATTCGATTGTGTAAAAATAGTCGATACCAATCGTTGGCCATAAGCATCGTATAGCGCATTATCAATCGCGGCAATGCTGATGCCATAGCGACTGGCAATACTACGATCAATTAACACATATGCTTGTAAACCCTTATCCTGAAGATCTGAGGCTACGTTGGCAAACTGCGATTGCTTGGATAATTCAGTCACCAATTTTGAAGTCCAGTAACTCAAAGTGTCACTATCAGCAGACTGCAAGGTCATTTGATACTGATTTCGACTGACTCGATTTTCTATGGTCAAATCTTGCACCGGCTGGAGATATAAAGAAATACCCTCTATCTCTGCCAATTTAGGTTGCAGTCTACGAATGATATCCATCACTTTAATGTCACGTTCAGCCAGCGGCTTTAATGTGATGGTGACCCGTCCGGCGTTAAGGGTTGGATTAGCGCCATCAACACCTATAAACGAGGAAACACTCTCTACAGCGGGATCATCCAAAAGTACCTTACTCAAATCTTGCTGACGTTCAGACATAGTTGCAAAAGAAACACTTTGTGGCGCCTCAGAAATACCTTGAATGACGCCTGTATCTTGTATAGGAAAAAAGCCTTTAGGTACAATCATATATAACAATACCGTTAAGGCCATGGTACTTGCCGCCACCACTAAAGTCGCACCTTGATGCTCTAATACCCAATCTAGTCTCTTAGCGTAAAACGCAGTCATGCGATCTAAAAACTGTCCGCTGACGATATAAAACCGGCCTTCTTGCTGTTTATTATGTGGCCGCAACATTTTTGCGCACATCATCGGCGTTAAAGTCAGAGAAATCAACGCTGATATTAAAATTGCTACCGCCAAAGTAATGGCAAATTCACGAAATAAGCGCCCGACCACATCGCCCATAAATAAAAGCGGAATTAGTACGGCAATCAGTGAAAACGTCAATGAAATAATAGTAAAGGCAATTTGTTCTGAGCCTTTAAGCGCCGCATTTAAAGGTGTTTCACCTTTTTCGATGTAACGGGTAATATTTTCGATGACCACAATAGCATCATCAACCACGAAACCAGAGGCAATAGTCAATGCCATTAAAGTTAAATTGTTAATGCTAAAATCAGCCAAATACATGACTGCGAAAGTTCCAATTAACGACAGCGGCACTACAATACTTGGTATGGCTGTTGCGTAGACATTACGCAAAAACAAAAATATCACCAGTACAACTAAGACTAAAGCCAGCAGCAGTTCAAGCTGAACATCTTCCACCGAAGCACGAATGGTGCTGGTACGATCAGTTAATAACTCGACATCCAAACCATTAGGTAAGGATTCTTGCAATTTTGGTAGTAGTTGTTTGATGCGATCGACTACTTCAATGACATTTGTGCCCGGTTGACGCTGAATATTAACAATCACCGCTGCCGTACCATTGGCCCAAGCAGCCAATCTAACATTTTCAGCATCATTAATAGCTTCTGCAACATCCGACAACAACACGGGCCTTCCATTGCGATAGGCGATAATCAAGGCACTATAATCAGAAGCTGAACGAATTTGATCATTAGCATCAATAATAGCCGAACGTGTAGCACCATCGAACATGCCCTTAGGTTGATTAACGTTAGCATTAGAGATAGTTGTGCGTAAATCTTCCAGACTTAATCCGTAAGCAGCTAAGGCTGAAGGGTTAGCCTGAATACGGACAGCTGGTCTTTGACCACCACTGATAGTGACCAAACCTACACCCGACAATTGTGATAACTTTTGAGCTAAGCGGGTATCAACCAAATCTTCTACCTTAGTCAACGGCAGTGTTTTCGAACTGACCGCTAGGGTAACGATAGGCGCATCCGCTGGATTTATTTTGCTATACACAGGCGGCATGGGTAGATCACTAGGCAAATAATTAGTAGCCGCATTAATCCCCGACTGCACTTCTTGCTCTGCAATATCTAAACTTAAATTTAAGTTGAACTGCATAGTAATTACCGACGCACCGCCTGAGCTAGACGATGACATCTGATTTAATCCAGGCAACTGACCCAACTGACGTTCTAAAGGTGAAGTTACCAAAGAACTCATCACTTCTTGACTGGCACCAGGATATAAAGTCACCACCTGTATGATGGGATAATCAACTTGAGGTAGCGCTGAAATTGGCAATTCTCGATAGGCCAACAACCCTACCAGCAACAGTGCCAGCATTAATAATGAGGTGGCTATTGGGCGTAAAATAAACAGCCTAGAAGGATTCATAAATAAAACGCCCCACTCCACGGAGAGTTAATTATCAACGGGAGTGCTAAAGCTTTAGCACTCCAAAACATTAAACGACTTGGGCTTAACAGCATCACTCGTTACGATCCTTTTTTATTTTTTAAGTTGCCAGCAATGGGAACTGCAATATCGGAAACAGTTTTACTTTCTCTTGTGATTATTTTGACCTTTATACCTTCACGTAATCTATCAGCACCATCAATAACTACATGCTCACCTGGATTCAAGCCACTTTCTACCGCCACTTTTTCACCTTCAACAGGACCTAAAGTAATAGCATGTACACTCACAGTCTGGTCATCATGCACCACATAAACAAACGTACCCATAATGCCGCGTTGAATAGCCGCCGTGGGCATAATGGTTACACCGCGCAAGGTATCCATATGCATTTTTATATTAACGAACTGATTAGAAAACAAGGCATTATCATCATTAGCAAACTGACCCTTAAGTTTAACCGTGCCGGTGGTGGTATCAATTTGATTGTCGACCGCCCATAGCTGTCCTTGAGCCAACAAGTTTTGGCCTCTACGATCAAAGGCTGCAACCGGTATCGTTTCGCCTGAACGGTATTTTTTCATTACCGAGCGAATTCTATCTTCAGGTAAAGTAAAAATCACCGAAATAGGCTGAATTTGAGTAATAACCACTAAACCATTAGTATCATTAGCATGGACGATATTACCCTGATCGAGTAAACGTAAACCTAAGCGCCCAGAAATCGGCGAGGTAATTCGAGTATATAACAACTGGAGTTTGGCATTTTCGACCACACCACGATCTATTTCTATAATTCCTTTGTCTTGATTAATTAAGGCTTCTTGGGTCACGGTTTGTTGTGCCGCTATAGAATCTTGCTCTAATAAGGTCTTATAACGCACAAGATCAATCTCAGCATTTTTTAACAAGGCTTCATCGCGTTGTAACTGCCCTTGTGCCTGCATCAACAAAGCCTGATAAGGTCGAGGATCAATTTCTGCCAACAAATCGCCTTCCTTAACCATCTGGCCTTCAGTAAAAGCTACTTTCATTAACTGACCGTCTACTCTGGCCTTAACCGTCACTGTTCTTAACGGCGTCACTGTCCCTAGACCATTTAAATAAACCGGAAAATCAGCTTGCGTAGTGGTTTCTATAGCCACAGCAATAGGCGTATCAAAATCATCATTGCCTCGCTTTCCTTCAGCATTCGAATTTTGCTTATTTGGATGCTCTGAATCTTGCTTAAAATGATAAATAGCAGCGATAACAGCGACTAAAATCAAGATACCGACGACTATAAAAGTTTTACGTTTAGACGTTGTTGACGATAATTCTGGTTGTTTATCTGGACTCATGAGGATGACGTTAGTTATGATGTTGAGAGCGAATCGCTTGTATACCGGCTAAGGAAAAGTGTACAACATGTTCCGCAAAGGCCTTGCTGTCGCTTAAATCACTCGGGTAATTAGGAAAATGACGGGCACTTTGCATATGTTTTAAACGTAATAACTGAAAACACTGACCCATAATACTGGTGTGGCAATATTGAATACGTTGGTCGTTAGCCGCCTGACCCAGACATTCTTTTAATAACTCCAACATTTTTAAACGCTGTGGATTAATTTCTTTTTCCAATATATCGGCTAATAAGCGCGTGGGCTGTGCCATTTCTTTATTGATAATGGCAAATGAATAGGATTTTTCATCGGCAACTCGGCTAATCAACGAGCGAATTCTCCCTGCCAAGCGCTGTTCAGCAGACGCATCCTCAACGACACCACCATCAGAAGGGTAAAGATTAAGTTCCTCATTAAAAGCATAGCGCCAGGCTTCTAAATACAGGGTTTCTTTATCACCAAAATGATAATTAACCGAAGCGATATTGGCCTCTGCTTGCTCACAAATTTCTGCAATAGTCGATTCTTGAAAACCTTGCTCAGCAAAAATACGACTAGCTGCCGTTAATAAACGCTCTCGGGTTTTGCCAGACTTTGCTTTCATAGCTTACATGCCCAATAAAATTGATTCATTATAATAACCTATTAAATAATTAAAACGAATAATTCAAATATACATTTGATAAAGTTCACACACAGAGTATGAATCAATCATTAATCTTGCTTAAGTAATTCTTCGTTATCAGTAAGCTAATTTTAAAGCTTACGCATAATGTCAGCGACATTATGCCCATAACTGATTACTTTTATTGTTTTTAGCTATAAAAATAGTAAAAATATGCTCAACATCAGTATTCTTACGCATTGACCAGCCAAATATAAAGCTTATAAACTATTCATCAATTGCAGAGTTATAGCTTTTTACAATCTCTAAAGAGCCAATGACCTCTTAGTAATTGATAACTTGCAATAACTAAATGTAAATACTAGTACTGCGAGTAACTTCACTAAATAACCTAGTGAAGTTACTACTTAATAATAAACACACGACTAGACGACTTAGGCACATCACTAGATAGCCTAGAAATTTCGACAGCGCGCCTAGCCTTAGCATTCTTTAGTATAGAAATATATTAACAACTCTAAGCAGCTTACCCATGTAGCTATTGATCCACTTAACGAGTTGATTTAAAAACAGGGCAAACGATTCAATTTACAAAGAAGCATCATTATTTCTTTAATCAAAACCTTAAAACTTATTATGAAAAAAGTAAATTTTATACCCACCACAGACCATGAACCTTATGCTTGGCTTGAACATTTGACTACCAATCTAAGCACTAGCGCTGAAATGGCAGTCTTGCAAGCCGCACAAATTGAAGTTAATACTCATACTATTAATGCCATTAATACGACTGCATTATAAAGTTGATGGGCAATCCAAGGCATTGCTACCTCATTAAAAAGCAGCTTAACTTGAATAACATGATGTTATTCAATTCAATAAATAATACGCTATGTCAATTATACAAACTCCTTTAGGTCCCGTTGAGTACCTACCTTTTCCTGGTCGACTTATAAAACTGGGGGATTTTGATGTCATTACTGTAACTCAAATACAGAAACGCCTAAATACTGTAGGTTGCGGACCGATTGCTGAAAATGGTTTCTTCGATAATGATACTAAAAATGCCATTAAAATTTTCCAAATCCGTTATCCCGATGTAACAGGACAGTCTTTGGTCGTCGATGGTCTTTTAGGAACACTGACTTGGGGCGCCCTCTTTGGTACCCAATCGATAAGGTCTTATAACACTGCGCCCTCTCAACTCACATTAGCGGCGATTAATTTTGCGACTTCACAAATTGGCGCATTAGAAATACCCTTAGGTTCGAATCGAGGCCCCATGATTGATCAGTATCAACAGGCAGTAGGCTTAAATCTTGCGGGCGGGAAACGAGGTTATTACTGGGGCGTGGCCTTTACTTATTTTTGTTACCAGCAGGCAGCGCTTGAATGTGGCTTAAGCAGTAATCCACATATTAAAACCGCTGGTGTGCTTGATCATTGGAACAAAGTAAAAAACAAACCTGGCATTGAACGCATCACACGCTATCAAGCCACGGCTGATCCTAGCCTCATTAAGCCAGGGGCTCTGTTTATTATTGATTATGGTAGTGGTCTAGGTCATACCGGCATCGTTACCGAGATTGCTCAAGGCCGACTAGTCACTATAGAAGGCAATACTAACGCGGGTGATTACAGCAATGGAATCGGTGTCTTTAGGCGACATTCACGCAAAATTTCCGAGATAACCCGAGGCTTTATTGATTACAGTTCGTTTTAAAGGAACCGTTCTTTCATGTACAAACACTATATCGTTTTACCTCTACTACTAATAGGCTGCACGACTATGAATAATGATCCAACCTTAAGTCAACGCTTACAACAAAGAGATAGTTTAGCAATGGCGACCAATGGTTTTCAACTAACATTAAGTCAACGCTTGCAACGAAATGACAGCTTAGCGCACATGCCTGATGGGTTTAGCTCAGCAGAGGCACAACAACTACTAGAGTTTTGTATTGAACTTAATAATCAAGATGATCGCAATAATCCACTAAAAAACACAAATCCAACTTACCTCTCTAAAGCACTGGATTGGACTATCGTTTTTGACAGTCGCCACCCGGGTAATCATGAATGGAATAAGATCTGGCCTTATGACCCAGCAGATGAACATTTAAAAGACCCTAACAACCCTGAGACCAATGGTTTTGGTCCATTAAATAATGCTTGGCTATTAGTACAATCACTTAATGATCCAAGTGTGTTTGCTATAGCCATACGTGGCACCGTCGGTGAATGGCGTAGCATATTAGCTGATGCCTATGCTTCGTCTATTCCAGCTTATGCCGGCCTCGAATACCCTAAAAACAATTCTTTACCTATTACCTTTGCCGCAACGCCTAAGGCCCAAATACATCTAGGCTTTTCTTATGCAAGTCTAGCGCTACTATTTGAGGACGATTTAGGTATCCTCACACAATTACAGAAAATTTCTCAACAGCAAAAAATATCCAAACTATATATCACCGGCCATAGCCAAGGTGCAGCCATCGCTACGTTGATACACTCTTTTCTATATTATGCCAGCACCGATCGCCGCGACCGCTATAGCCTTAAATCCAAATTATCGCCTGCTCAACTTAAATCTTATTTATTTGCCCAGCCCAAACCTGGTAATTTGCAATATGCTCAAGATTTTGCCCGTATTAGCAAAGATAGTGCCTACGTCATCAATAATGATCGAGATCCCGTACCACAATTGCCGCTTAGCCTAGAATCCATTTCTGAAGTCGCTCGATATATAGAAGAAGACAATGAAAACATTGCTATCGGTAGCTGGTTTAATCAATTAGCTGAAAGTATTAGCCAATCTAAAAATGAGTTTAAAGATAAGCTAGCTCACCTATTTACCCAACAAGTTGCCGATAAATTTAAAACTGCCAATATTGGTAAATCTATTAACACCTACTTCCCAGCTAGTAATGAAAGACCCTTTATATCTTTAGCTGATTCGCTTAACTACACAATGGCCGGCCAATTAGTGCCAATTTTTGGCGTAGAAAAAGGCGGAGAACTCTACCCTATTGGTAGCTCTCCAGATAGCCTACTTCAGCATCATGCCACCAGCTATCGATTATTGATCGAACAGGAATTAGTAAAACCATAATTAGAGCTTATTGGCTCATAGTCATACGTACCCAAGACTATACGGCCTTGTACAATGACTATATTTAGAAAATAGTCTAATCAGTCCCTCTCAATTTTTAGTTATTTTTTTGGAACTAGGTAATATAAGTACCACAATTCAATACCTTCGCCAAATATCACGCGGCTTTTGCATGAATTCTACCGATTTCTGCGGCCTGGAAAATGCTATCGTCAATTAAAAAATCCTCAGCATTCTTGCCCAGTGAATTTATAATGCGACGCGTGTATTTTCGAGCTC
>CAIVGC010000134.1 GCA_903905335.1 uncultured Methylococcaceae bacterium | reverse complement strand
TGCCATTGTCGATTGCCTGAGGCATCGGTGGGTATTATTTGTTCAACAGCAAAGCAAGCACCCGACATGATCAATAGACTTACCATTAATAATGATTTTGTTTTCATTTGATTAAACCTCCTAAAAAGATACAGGCATTGAGTATGTAACAACACTATGACAGGTGATGTCGTTTAGTATTGCAACTAACGATCGAATGAACCCACTAAAAAATTAAATTATCCACAACAAATACGACATGACCTGTCGTAGCCCTCAGGCATCATGGCAAGCAACTTAAATGAATTAAAACAATTGGAGAGTGATCATGTTCTGGGGATTTATTTTATTAGTAGGGTTAGGCGTTGTTTTTACAAAACTAGGGGCTTATTCGGTAACCGTCATGTTGCTTTCTAGTGTTTTAAAACTGCTCGCCGTTGTCGCTTTATGTACTTTTATTTGGTTGTTTTTTAAGAAAAAACATATCTAAATCTAACTGACTAGTGGGTAAGTCGTTATTCTGGAGTAAACATGTTGCGCATTACCTTAGAACTCGTCATTCCGGCATGAACTGCCGGAATCTAGCTGCCATGGATGGCATTGCTAATACAGCCAAGATTTGTATTTGTCAGTCTTATTTTTATAAGGCTCACTGTATTTCACATAAAATCTTCTTAAAACCATTATTCTCAGTCGAAAAGCAACCAAACTTTATCTTGGAACCAAATCATGACATCAATTATCTTGGACTCAGAAGAACAAGATCTGTTAAAAGCCTTTGAAGCCGGCGAGTTTAAATCAATGATAACGCCTGAGCGAAAACAGTTTAATAAATGACGATGAAGCAAATGATACCTAGAACTCCGCTGTTGATCTTAATATTAATAATTTGATATCAAGCATAGCTAAAATACGGCTAACGTCTATTGCCCAAGAGATTACCTTTTACTCGTTATTGTCTTCCGTGCTTTACCAAGAATTTATCTAATTGATTAGCAAAGGCTTGTATGTCACGTGGACTTAATGCAGAGGGTCCACCAGTATCAATACCACTAGAACGTAAGGTATCCATAAAGTCGCGCATATTCAATCGCTCCTTAATGTTGTCTTGTGTATAAAGTTCGCCGCGTGGATTGATAGCATGACCGCCGCCACAGAGCACTTCATATGCTAAGGGAATATCGCTAGTAATCACCAAATCCCCAACCATTAGCCTTTTGACAATCTCATTGTCAGCCACATCAAACCCTGATCTTACCTGCAAAAACTGGATGTGGCGCGATGGCGGTATTTGTAACGTGTGATTGGCAACTAGAGTCGTGGTTATGCTCAAACGCTCTGCTACCCGAAATAAAACGTCTTTTATTGCTTTTGGACAGGCATCGGCATCAACCCAAATTTTCATTATTTATCCCTGATTAGTAAAAAATACATTACGCGTGGGAGTATAAGCTTTCTATCCATGAAAACTTCCTTTTCTGACCGGCAAAGCGTAACTGTTTAAGCAATATTATAGAATCTAGTGATACTTTCACATCCTTTTGTAATTAGAAACAAAGTCTCCATGCCCGTATGTTACCAATCTGAAAATAATTCAAACTCTAGCTAATTAATTAGTTGCTTTAAGTTTTTGCCTATGCAATACTCTTTATCAGCATAATTTAAAACCTAGATAAAAAGCGTAGCTTAAAAGCTTTTTTATCTATTTTACCGAAACATACTGACCATATACTTTATATTTTGTTACATTTACTGCTATTAAATAAGAAACTTAAGTTACACATAGAGTCTACCGCAAAAGCACAAGATACTTAGCGTAAACGCACGCTATCGCGTGAGAACACAAGAAACCCAGCGGAAACAACTGTTCTCACTTGAAAACACAAGATTCCCAGCGGAAACAACTGTTCTCGCGTGAAAACACAAGATACCCAGTGGAAACAACTGTTCTCACTTGAAAACACAAGATTCCCAGCGGAAACAACTGTTCTCACTTGAAAACACAAGATTCCCAGTGGAAACAACTGTTCTCACTTGAAAACACAAGATTCCCAGCGGAAACAACTGTTCTCACTTGAAAACACAAGATTCCCAGTGAAAACAACTGTTCTCACTTGAAAACACAAGATTCCCAGCGGAAACAACTGTTCTCGCGTGAAAACACAAGAAACCCAGTGAAAACTTACGAAACCGACTCTGCCGCTGCTAACAGGAATGGTTTACTAATCAACTTTTACCGCTGTCCGCTATTGGCAGATCATGGATGACGTTTGTTGCTTGTAACCCAAGAAAAGACAGTGCAACCATGCTAAGTCTTTTTATTTATCCCTCAACTTAACTAGGTCCTATAATGAAAAAATCTAAAGTTACCGTAGATTTTATTAAGTTTTCGCCAATCAATAAGGCTAACCATTATCATACTGTCATTAATGATATGACCAATAACCCTCTCTTCCCTACGCCCGATGTAAGCATGGATGATGCTCAAAAAGTCGTCGATGCTTTAGATAAGGCTATTTTTGCGGCGGCAGATGGTGGTCACCTAGCCATGTCTGCCCTGAATGATGCGGTAGCTGCGGCTGACGCAGTGTTTCGTATTTTAGCCGCTTATGTAGAGCGCATCGCCTTAGGTGATGAAACTAGCATTTTAAGTAGTGGCTTTCACTTTTCAAAACACCCGGCACCCAGAAACAAAGAAATCTTAGTCGCTAAAGATGGCACGCATTCTGGCTCAGTACTGTTAGATACCCTAAGGGTCGATAGAGGCGTGGTTTATGTTTGGCAAATGTATAAAGGCAAGCTCCCAGACAATGACAGTGATTGGGTTCAAATAGGCATAACAACTCAAACAAGTTTTGAAATCAGTCATCTGGACATAGCCAATATCTATTATTTTCGCGTGGCAGCTGTCACGCCGGATGGCATACAAGACTTTAGCGCGCCAGTCATGAAAGTAGTGCAATAGCAATCCATGTAGGGATAGGTCGCGACCTATCCCTACCCTCGGCGAAATCACTGTCATCGCAGTCAAGTTGAGGCTTGGCCTTTCCATTCAAGTTGCCTCATTATCATCAAGATAACCACACCAAAATAAAGACAAAAGTATTACGAATATTGACAAGCCACTAGTGAGTCTGATATTTTGCATTACTAGCACTCTGGTTAATGGAGTGCTAATTTCTGTTTTTTAGAGGCATGCGTGGCTAATAATACTCTGGATTTAAATGATCGTTCGTTACAGTTATTAAAAACACTGGTCGAACGCTATATTAGCGATGGTCAACCTGTTGGCTCTAGACTGCTATCAAAAGACTCCGCCTTAAATTTAAGCCCAGCGACCATTCGCAATGTGATGGCTGATCTTGAAGACTTAGGATTAGTGCATTCACCCCATACCTCTGCTGGACGCATACCGACCTCCAGCGGCTATCGCTTGTTTGTTGACAGCTTATTAACGGTTAAGCCTTTAGATAATCAAGAGCTATCACGATTACATCAAAACTTATCCGCCAAGGATGATGATAACCAGATGATTGGCGTTGCCTCACGATTACTGGCTGAAATAACCCAGATGGCAGGGATAGTTACCATTCCAAAAAGAGAATTAACTTGCTTACGCCATATTGAATTTTTACCCTTATCTCATCAACGCGTACTGGTTATTTTTGTAACCAATGAACAGGAAGTTCATAACAAAGTTATTTCTTCAGAAAAAAACTTTAGCGCCTCTGAATTACAACAAGCGGGGGCTTATCTTAATTCTATTTATTGCGGCCAAAGCCTAGATGCGGTTCGTAGCGCAGTCCTGAAAGAACTGCAGATAGATCAAGAACGCATGAGTCAAGCGATGCTTGACGCTATAAAAATGGCGCAACTTGCTTTTGAAAGCAATGATAACAAAGATGATTATGTACTAACGGGTGAAACTAACTTAATGGGCTTTTCTGAGTTATCAGGCAGAAATCATTTAAAGCAAATCTTTGATGCTTTCAGTCAGAAACAGGACATCATTCATTTATTAGACCAATCAATGAAAGCCGATGGCGTACAGATTTTTATTGGAGAAGAATCTGGCTATCAAGTCTTTGAACAATGCAGCCTAGTGACCTCCTCCTATTCTGTCAATAACGAGGTTGTCGGTGTACTAGGTGTTATTGGGCCTACTAGAATGGCTTACGAAAAGATTATTCCCTTTGTCGACGTAACTGCAAAATTATTAGGTGCCGCCTTGAATCCTAAAACAACGACCCCATCATAGGTAGCTGTTATTTTTAGTTTGTTTAGACCTTTACAATTATATTTAAGGAATTATAAAAATGAGTATTGATCAGGAAACACCTGAATCACAGGTTGACGCTGAGTTTGAAGACACCTCGGTTAATGATGAGCATCCACACACCGAAATCGCTGAACATGAATTTACATTTGACGAGCTTAAACTAGAGCTCATCAAAGCTCAGGAAAAAGCTCATGAGAATTGGGATAAAGCCATACGCACTCAAGCGGAAATGGAAAATCTGAAAAGAAGAACACAAAAAGATTTAGAAGATGCCCATAAATTTGCCTTAACTAATTTTGCCAAAGAAATACTGCCGGTATTTGATAGCCTAGTATTAGGTTTGCAAGCGGCAACAGGCGATAGCGAAGAGGTACAAAAGTTTCGTGAAGGCAGTGAATTGACGATCAAACAATTCGAAGCACTGTTTACTAAGTTTAAAATCGAAACAATTGATCCAATGGGCGAAGTTTTTAATGCTGAACAACATCAAGCGATGATGATGCAGGTTATGGAAAATACAGCACCCAATACTGTCGTTAACGTCTTTCAAAAAGGTTATCTATTAAATGGTCGTTTATTGCGCCCTGCTATGGTGGTCGTTGCAAAGCCAGCAGAAAAACCATCTGAAATAGATGAGCAGGCTTGAATAATATAAATCAGCCCCCACATTCAAAACAACTTTAACAACTTAAACAAATTCAAGTCTGGAGCATTCAATGGCTAAAATAATTGGTATAGATTTAGGAACAACAAACTCATGTGTTGCTGTATTAGAAAACGGCGTCGCTAAAGTAATTGAAAACAGTGAAGGTGCAAGAACGACTCCTTCTATTATTGCCTTTAGCAGTGATGATGAAGTGCTAGTAGGTCAATCAGCAAAACGTCAAGCTGTAACAAATCCCAAAAACACCCTGTTCGCCATTAAGCGTTTAATTGGACGTCGTTTTAAAGATGATGCCGTACAAAAAGACATTAAAATGGTGCCTTATGCTATCGTTGAAGCAGAAAACGGCGATGCATGGGTAGAAGTTCATGGTAAAAAAATGGCCTCGCCAGAAATTTCAGCTCGTATTCTAATGAAGTTGAAAAAAGATGCCGAAGCTTATTTAGGTGAAGAAGTCACTGAAGCGGTTATTACGGTTCCTGCTTATTTTAATGACTCACAACGTCAAGCTACTAAAGATGCTGGTCGCATTGCTGGCTTAGAAGTTAGACGTATTATTAACGAACCTACTGCCTCTGCATTAGCATTCGGTATGGACAAGCCTAAAGGCGACACCAAAATTGCTGTTTATGATTTAGGTGGCGGTACCTTTGATATTTCTATTATCGAAATTGCTGAAATTGATGGCGAACATCAATTTGAAGTTTTATCAACCAATGGTGACACTTTCTTAGGTGGCGAAGATTTTGACTCAAGAGTCATTGAATTTTTAGCAGCTGAATTTAAAAAAGATAGTGGCGTAGATGTTCACAATGATCCATTAGCATTACAACGTTTAAAAGAAGCGGCAGAAAAAGCTAAGATTGAATTATCATCTAGCCAACAAACTGACGTTAATTTACCTTACATTACTGCTGATGCCTCTGGCCCTAAGCATTTAAATGTTAAGTTGACTCGTGCAAAACTAGAGTCTTTAGTTGAAGAATTGATTAATCGCACTAAAGGCCCTTGTGAAATGGCGCTTAAAGATGCTGGCCTTAAAGCTTCTGAAATCAATGATGTTATTTTGGTGGGCGGTCAAACCCGTATGCCAAAAGTACAAGAAATGGTTAAAAGCATTTTTGGTCAAGAACCTCGTAAAGACGTTAACCCAGACGAAGCGGTTGCTTTAGGTGCTGCGATTCAAGCGGGTGTTTTGTCAGGCGATGTTAAAGATGTCTTGTTATTAGACGTCATTCCATTATCGCTAGGTATTGAAACTATGGGCGGCATCTTAACTAAGTTAATCGAGAAAAATACCACGATTCCAACGAATGCCTCTCAAGTATTTTCTACTGCCGATGATAATCAAACAGCCGTTACTATTCATGTGCTACAAGGTGAACGTGAAAAAGCGGCCGCTAATAAATCATTAGGCCGTTTTGATTTAGCGGACATTCCACCTGCATCACGCGGTGTACCACAAATTGAAGTGTCTTTTGATATTGATGCTAACGGTATCTTGAACGTATCGGCTAAAGATAAAGCAACGGGTAAAAAACAATCTATCGTCATTAAAGCGTCAAGTGGTCTATCTGAAGATGAAGTAGATCGTATGATTAAAGATGCTGAAGCTCATGCTGATGAAGATCGTAAGCTGACTGAATTAGTCCATGCTCGCAATCATGCGGACGGAATGATTCATGCTACTGAGAAATCTTTAAAAGAATTAGCTGACCAAGTTGGCTCTGATGAAAAAACTAGCATTGAAAGCGCGATTGAAGCACTTAAAGAAGCAATTAAAACTGATGACAAAGACGCCATTGAAACTAAAACCAATGAATTAACTGAGTTATCGGGCAAACTAGCTGAACGTGTTTACGCACAAAAATCAGGTTCTGATACCGGCGAAGAACATCATGCTGGCGCTTCATCTGCACATCATGCAGACGATGATGGCATTGTTGATGCTGAATTTGAAGAAATAAAAGACGACGATAAGAAATAAGTTAGCTTAATATAGCCCAGCATTCTTGAACACAATCAAGAATGCTGGACATAAAGCTGCACAGCAAATACGGGTTAATGTGGCCACTATTTGCTGTGCGGCTTTAGTCTTTTTACGGAAAGACTCTAGTACCAATACAACTACAAACGACATCCCGCACTGGCTTTCTAAGGTGCGGTATTTTTTATAACATCGCAGCAATGCTTTATCTCCTGAATAATCCTCAGGAGCGGATTGAAAAATGGCAACCAAAGAAGATTTTTATAAACTGCTCAACATCGATAGAAACGCTAGTGATGCAGAGATCAAAAAAAGCTATCGTAGTTTGGCGATGAAATTTCATCCCGATAGAAATGCTGACAATCCCCAAGCTGCTGAAGTTAAATTCAAACAAATTAAAGAAGCTTACGAAGTTTTATCAGACCCCAAAAAACGCTCAGCCTATGATCAATTCGGTCATGCTGGCATTGATCAATCTATGGGCGGAAGACCTGGCGGCTTTAGTGGCGGCGAAGGCTTTAGCGATATTTTTGGCGATGTCTTCGGTGATATATTCGGTGGCGGCGGCAATGGTAGACAACGTAGCAATGTGCAACGTGGCTCTGATTTACGCTACAACTTAGAATTATCTTTAGAAGAAGCGGTTGCTGGAACAGAAACAAAAATACGCATACCTGTGCTAGTTGGCTGCGGTGAATGTAAAGGTTCTGGCGCAAAAAAAGGTTCCAGTCCCGTTATTTGTACAACCTGTCATGGTCATGGCCAAGTCAGAATGCAGCAAGGTTTCTTCTCTGTACAACAGGCATGCCCTACTTGCAGAGGAACCGGCAAGCAAATTAAGGACCCATGCAATGAATGTCATGGTCAAGGACGCGTTCAAGAAAACAAAACTTTATCTGCAAAAATTCCAGCCGGCGTTGATACCGGCGATCGCATTCGCTTAGCCGGTGAAGGCGAAGCAGGAGAGCGAGGAGGCCCATCGGGTGATTTGTACATTGAAATTCAAGTCAAAGATCACGCCATCTTTACACGTGACGGAGCCAATTTATACTGTGAATTACCGATCAGTTTTGCTACGGCTTGCTTAGGCGATGCCATACAAGTCCCCACCTTAGATGGTGAAGTTAAGCTCACTATCCCACCTGAAACACAAACCGGAAAGTCATTCCGCCTACGTGGTAAAGGGGTTAAACAGGTTAGAGGCGGTGCTGTTGGAGATTTGTTATGCAAAGTGCGTGTTGAAACCCCAGTGCAATTAACTAAAGATCAAAAAGCCCTCATAGAAAAGCTACGAGAATCATTATCAAGTGGTGGTAAGCAGCATAGTCCTCAAGAACATACTTGGATTGATGGCGTAAAAAACTTTTTTGATAAACTGACAGGCTAAATCATGATACGTATAGCTATAGTCGGCGTATCAGGCCGTATGGGAACTGTGCTCTGCAAAGCAGCACAGCAATCCAATGGAACTACATTAGCAGCAGCTATTTCTAGACCTAATAGCCTTACAATAGGTAAAGATGCCGGTGAATTATCAGGCCTTGGT
>CAIVGC010000133.1 GCA_903905335.1 uncultured Methylococcaceae bacterium | reverse complement strand
TTAAATTTTGGCTTAGCTAATCCAGAATTGGCTTTAAGCCAAGCTCGTGAAAAAGCTTTCATTAACGCTAAAACTAAAGCTGAACAATACGCCAAACTAACAGGTGTTACTTTAGCTCGCCCATGGACTATTAGAGAAAGTGTAGCATCACCACAAATGCCGACACCCTATGCGACGATGAGCCTTCGCAGTAGCGCCGTATCGGCAAGCGCAAATACCCCCATACAAGTTGGTGTACAAGAGGTTTCAGTTTCAGTTAATGTCATTTTTGACGTTGAATAGCGCATTACTTTTACTATCTAGCTGCCATGAAAGAAACTTAAAAACACTGAGTTATTTATTTTAGATGATTAACTTTTGGCTCTATGTGAATCGTAGTGGGTAAATCGTCATTCCGGCATGGACTGCCGGAAACCAGTTGCCATGGAGGGCGGAGACATATCACCATAAGTATCATAATTAGCACACTAACTACGACATATACCTCCTTGTATTCTGGATCAAGGCAGTCCATGCCGTGATGACGAATTGGGTGCTTTCAGGTACTTATAAGTGGTTTTTATCGGTTTTATTTTATTTACCCACTCCGGATCACATAGAGCCTAACTTTTGAGCTATTTTGTCATTCATTGCCAGCAATAAGCGTTCAGATAGCCTTAATCTATTACTAAATAACTCATATATCAGCATGATACTAAGAAAGTATAATTTATACCGTGGAGCAACTATGAACTTGCCTAAATACATCTTGATTCAATTAGCCGGATTATTATTCGTTTCATCTGCCTTTGCTAATGACATTACAATTGGTTACCAGACAGGTATTGAGCCAGCTAAAGTCGCTATTGCTAATGGAGACTATGAAAAAGCAAGCGGTGAAAAAATTCATTGGCGCAGATTTGATAATGGCGCAGAATTGATTCGCGCTATTGCTTCAGGAGATATCGTCATTGGTAATGTCGGTTCAACCGTAGTTGCTACAGCGGCAAGCCATCATTTACCAATTCAAGCGTTTCTTATCGCTTCCCAACTAGGCGCATCTGAAGCCTTGGTCGTGCGTAATAACCTAGGGATTAACCATCCAGAAGACTTAATTGGCAAAACAATTGCTGTACCTTTTGTTTCAACTTCTCACTATAGCTTGCTTGCTGCCCTCAAACATTGGGGTATTGAAGTTAACAAAGTAAAAATTATCAATTTACGTATTTCAGAAATTCCAGCGGCATGGCAACGCGGTGATATTGATGCTGCTTATGTTTGGGAGCCAGCCTTAGGTAAGATAAAAGAAAGTGGTAGCGTCATGGCAACATCAGGAGATGTGGGCAAATGGGGAGCGCCTACCTTCGATTTGTGGGTGGTAAACAATGATTTTGCAGAAAAACATAAGGATTTTCTCAAGAAATTTACCCAGACAGCGCTTGAAAAAATCAACCTCTATTATGCAAATCCTGATGACTTCTCGAAAAACGCCACCAATCTGGAAAATATTGCCAAGATTACTGGAGCTAAAACTAGTGACATTAATGAGTTGTTAGGCAGCGA
>CAIVGC010000132.1 GCA_903905335.1 uncultured Methylococcaceae bacterium | reverse complement strand
TCGTCCCCTAACATTCGGAATTCAATAGTCTTCTTTGTCAGGGACGAAAAGCATCAGCCAGCAACATTATAGGATGCACCGAGGAACGAAACGCATCATCTATGTAACGTGATTGATGTGCCTCCTTAGTCGGCACATCATATAACTACTCACAATGTCGCGATTTAAGTTAATAGCCTTCACTTCACAATAACCCAGAGCTTTACTCCGGATTTAAATAGGACTAGAATAGTACTCAATTATTTAGGAGTGAGTATGTTACGGTTAAGCAAATTAACGGACTATGCGACAGTGATCTTAAGCTTTATGGCTAGGGACAATAGTCATGTACATGCTGCAATGGAAATAGCCTCAATTACTGGCATTGCCTTACCTACAGTGAGTAAAATCCTAAAATTATTGGTCAACGCTAAGATACTCATTTCAACTCGAGGTGCCAAAGGTGGCTATGAGCTCGCTAGAGCAGCCGAAAAAATAAGTATTGCTTCGGTAATCAGCGCATTAGAAGGTCCTATTGCACTTACTGAATGCAGTATATCTCAACAAGGCTGTGAACAAGCCTCCGGCTGTGAAATTAGAGGCAACTGGAATTTAATTAATCAGACCATTCATAATGCCCTAGAATCAGTGACCTTGGCGGACATGGTTCGCCCCGCTCGCTCTCAAGATCTCGCTTGGAAGCAAGAAATCCTGATTCCCGTCGCCAGTTTATATCGTTAGATAGAGAGTTTTTATGTCAGCAAGCACGCAAGAAATAAACAACCTGATCAATCAGGAATACAAGCAAGGTTTTGTAACTGAGTTAGAAACCGACACGTTTCCTATTGGGCTAGATGAAGACGTTATTCATAAGCTATCTAAAGTCAAAAATGAACCTGAATTCATGTTGGAATATCGTTTAAAAGCGTTTCGACACTGGCAAACCATGAAGTCTCCAGAGTGGGCATTTGTCAAATTTGATCCCATAGACTATCAAGCCATCAGCTATTATTCTGCACCAAAACGTAAAGAAGACGGCCCTAAGAGTCTGGATGAAATTGATCCGCAAGTATTAGAAGCCTATAAAAAACTAGGTATACCTTTAGATGAACAAGAACGCTTAGCCGGTATCGCCGTTGATGCGGTTTTTGACAGCGTGTCGGTAGCAACGACATTTAAAGGCAAGCTTAAAGATGCAGGCGTTATTTTCTGCCCTATTTCAGAAGCTCTGCGAGAACATCCTGAATTAATCAAACAATATCTAGGTACGGTTGTACCCCATACTGACAATTATTTTGCAGCCCTCAATGCTGCAGTTTTTACTGACGGCTCATTTGTTTATATCCCCAAAGGTGTACGCTGTCCTATGGAGTTATCCACATATTTTAGAATCAACGCCGCTAATACCGGACAATTCGAACGTACCTTAATTATTGCCGATGAAGGCAGCCATGTCTCTTATCTTGAAGGCTGCACAGCACCAATGCGTGATGAAAATCAGCTACATGCCGCCGTGGTTGAATTAGTTGCTATGAAGGATGCCACTATTAAATATTCCACCGTACAGAACTGGTATCCTGGTGATAAGAACGGCTTAGGTGGCATTTACAACTTTGTCACTAAACGCGCTGATTGCCGTGGCGATAATTCCAAAGTATCGTGGACTCAAGTAGAAACAGGTTCAGCGATTACCTGGAAATATCCTAGCTGCGTTTTAACCGGCGACAATTCCATCGGTGAATTTTATTCAGTCGCGTTGACCAATAATTATCAGCAAGCCGACACCGGCACCAAGATGATCCATATTGGCAAAAATACTCGCAGCACTATCATATCGAAAGGTATCTCAGCCGGTCATGCACAAAATACTTATAGAGGATTGGTCAAGGTCTTAAAAAGCGCAAGTGGAGCCCGAAATTATACTCAATGTGATTCATTATTAGTTGGCGATCAATGCGGTGCTCATACCTTTCCTTATATTGAAGTCAAACAACCATCGGCGCAGGTCGAACATGAAGCCACCACATCTAAGATTAGCGAAGATCAATTATTTTTCTGCCAACAACGCGGACTATCGGCAGAAGATGCCGTATCAATGATCGTCAATGGATTTTGTAAAGAAGTCTTTAAGGAATTGCCTATGGAATTCGCCGTGGAAGCTCAAGCGTTGTTAGGCTTGAGTTTGGAAGGATCAGTCGGTTAATACACGCTTAACGTTATGAATAAATGGAGCCAATGATGGGAGTCGAACCCACGACCTACTGATTACGAATCAGTTGCTCTACCAACTGAGCTACATCGGCGACTTTAGAAAATATTCTTATTATAAACAAAAATCTATAACTGCATAAATCGCATAAGAAATAAATATTACATATCAGGCTTATCGTGCTTAATACTTAATATAATCACGGTAATCCAACACGGCATTAACACGGCTCTATCTACTTAAAAATAATTGGAACAAACATGCTTAGTATTAAAAATTTAACGGTTAACGTCAATGACAAACAGATTCTTAAAGGCATTAACCTAGAGATTAAGCCGGGCGAAATTCACGCCATTATGGGACCTAACGGCTCTGGGAAAAGCACCTTGTCGCATATATTGTCAGGTAAAGCAGGCTATACCGTAACTGGTGGCTCGGTTACTTATCAGGGCAAAGATTTACTAGAAATGGCACCGGAAATCAGAGCGCGTGAAGGTGTGTTTTTGGCATTTCAATACCCTGTAGAAATCCCAGGTGTCAGCAATATTTATTTATTAAAGGCCGCACTTAACTCAATACGTAAACATCACGGTCAACCTGAAGTCGATGCCATGGACTTTTTAACGCTGGTAAAAGGCAAAGTCCGCTTACTGGAAATGGACGAAAAGTTTTTGTATCGTGCCGTCAATGAAGGTTTTTCTGGTGGAGAAAAGAAACGCAATGAAATCCTGCAAATGGCCATACTAGAACCTAAATTATGTATCTTAGATGAAACAGATTCCGGCCTAGATATAGATGCCTTAAAAGTAGTAGCCGAAGGCGTTAATTCCTTACGTGCGGCTGACCGTTCTTTTGTCATGGTAACCCACTACCAACGCTTACTAGATTACATTAAACCTGATTTTGTACATGTATTAGCGAACGGTCAAATTGTTAAATCCGGTGGTGCAGAACTAGCTCTGGAACTGGAAGAAAAAGGCTACAGCTGGCTTGAAGATAGCAAGGCAGCAGTTTAATGACAGCGGCCACAGCAAGCCGTTATACGGCAGAATATTCAAACATAGCACCAACATTACCAGGGCAAAATCTACCTTGGTTAACAGCATTAAGACAAGAGGCCTTAACGAAATTCTCCGCCCTAGGCTTTCCCTCGCTACGTGAAGAAGAATGGCGTTACACCAATGTTTCGGCTATCGAGAAAAAACTATTTTCTCCTTCACTGATTGGGCAAGCGCAAGAACTTGTCTCTACAGAACTCTTAGCATCCTATCAATTGCCAGATACGTGGTCAGTTGTGCTGCTTGATGGTCATTTTTGCGCAGAGTTTTCAGTTTTAGAAGGTCTACCAGAAACTGTTTCTGTCATGAGCATGGCAGAAGCCTTAGCAAAACAACCAGAAATAGTAGCGCGTTATATTAATCAAGCTGTTAATAACGATGAGCATAGCTTTGTCGCTTTTAATACCGCATGGTTTACTGATGGCTTATTTGTCCATGTGCCCGCTAAGCTGGTTTTAGAAAAACCCATCCAAGTCTTGCATTTGAACACTCAAAATGATGCATTGGCCAGTACGCGCACAGTGATTGTCGCCGAACAGATGGCAGACATTAAAGTCATAGAAACCTTTGTCGGCTTGGATGCGGCTTATTTGTCAGCTGCAGTCACAGAGGTTTTTGTGGGTCCTAATGCCGATATCACCTTATATAAATTGCAATGTGAATCTGATAAAGCCTATCATTTCGGCGGCATATACGTAAAACAAGCTAAAGATGCACGCTTTATTCATCATAATTTTGCTTTTGGCGGTTTGCTAGCACGTAGTGACATACACACAGATTTGGACTTAGCATCCGAGTGTGAATTAAACGGTTTATATTTAGGTGTTAATCGTCAGCATATCGACAACCATACCCGTATCAATCACCTAAAGCCACACGGCATTAGTCGTGAACTATATAAAGGCGTATTAGACGATAGAGCCAGAGGCGTATTTCAGGGGCGCGTTATCGTTGCTGAAGATGCGCAAAAAACAGATTCACAAATGAATAACCGCAACTTGCTGCTATCCAATGATGCTGAAGCTGACACCAAACCACAGCTAGAAATTTATGCCGATGATGTCAAATGCGCACATGGCGTTACGGTCGGGCAATTAGATGAGAAATCTATTTTTTATCTGCAATCGCGTTGTATCGATGAAGAAACTGCGCGTAATATGCTGACCTTCGCTTTTGCCAATGAAATGGTCGACAAGATTAAAATCAAAAGCTTGCATGATCAAGCGCTAGAACAAGTATTAATTCGCTTTCCTCAAGAAGGCGTCAATAAGGAATGGTTATGACAGGATTTGATGTAAACAAAATTCGGCAAGACTTCCCTATACTTGGTGAAAAAATACGTAACAAACCTTTGGTCTATTTAGATAATGCTGCAACTTGTCATAAACCACAAACGGTTATCGACAGCATCGTACATTTGTACAGTCATGATTATGCCAATGTGCATCGTGGTGTACATACACTAAGTGTCCGCTCTACTGATCTTTTTGAGAGTGCACGTACCAAGGTAAAAGACTTTATCAATGCTAATAGCGATAAAGAGATCATTTTTGTCAAAGGCGCTACCGAAGCGATTAATTTGGTTGCCCAAACCTACGGTAAAGCCAACATCCAAAGTGGTGATGAAATTATCATTACCGCGATGGAGCATCACTCTAATATCGTGCCTTGGCAGATGCTATGCGAACAAACAGGCGCTATTTTAAAAGTGGTACCTATTAGTCTGCAAGGTGAGCTTATTTATGAAGAGTTCGAAAAACTCTTAAACGACAAAACCAAGTTAGTTTCTGTCGTACACATGTCTAATGCCTTAGGTACCATTAATCCGGTTAAACAGATTATTGCCGCAGCTCACGCTAGAAATATTCCAGTATTACTAGACGGAGCTCAAGCCATTCCCCACATGACCGTGGATATGCAGGAGTTGGACTGTGACTTTTATGTTTTTTCAGGACATAAGCTCTATGGTCCTACCGGTGTCGGTGTACTTTATGGCAAACAAGCGCTGTTAGAAGCCATGCCGCCTTATCAAGGTGGCGGCGATATGATCCGAAAAGTCACCTTTACAGAAACCGAATATAATAGCCTGCCCTACAAGTTTGAAGCTGGTACGCCCGATATTTCTGGCGTTATCGCTTTGGGCGCAGCAATTGATTACTTAACTGCCATCGGCATGGACAACATCGCTGCTTATGAAGCCGAGTTACTTAGCTATGCCACAGAAAAAGCCTTAGCTATTAAAGGTCTGCGCATTATCGGCGAGGCCCAGCATAAAGGTGCCATCCTATCCTTTGTTCTGGATAAAATTCATCCACACGATATAGGCACAATGCTGGATAGTTTAGGTATCGCCATACGAGCAGGACATCATTGCGCCATGCCGGTCATGGATTTTTATCAAGTACCAGCAACAGCCAGAGCATCATTTGCCATGTATAATACCAAAGCAGAAATTGATGTATTAATGAATGGCATAACATCTTTAATTGAGGTATTTGGCTAATGTTTGATGATTTACGAGACCTCTATCAAGAGGTTATATTTGACCACAACCGTAACCCACGCAACTTTCGGGTAATGGACAATGCCGATCGTAAAGTCGAAGGATTTAATCCTTTGTGTGGCGACCGACTGACACTATTTTTGAAAATGAACGGCGATCTGATAGAAGAAGCTAGCTTTCAAGGCTCAGGCTGCGCTATTTCCACAGCCTCGGTGTCTTTAATGACCGAAATTATTCAAGGTAAAACAGAAGCTGAAGCCGAAGAGCTGTTCAAAAAGTTTCATGAAATGACTACCGGTAAAGATGAACATTTTAATCTTGAAGCCATAGGTAAACTTGCGGTATTGGCAGGTGTACGTGAATATCCTGCACGCGTTAAATGTGCAACCCTAGCTTGGCATACCTTAGATGCCGCCTTGAAAAATGAACAGCAATCCATCTCTACCGAATAAAGACAAGAAAAGCCTGTGCAACCATACACCGGAAAACTTGCGGTACTTTACTCTGGACAGGGTGATAGCGAACCGTACCAACAACTTGCACAGCGCTTAGCTGTCCCGCTAAGAGATTCATCGGTAGCGGGTTTTGACCAACATGAGCTTTTCTTTTTAAGCTGGCGTGATGAATGCTTAAAACTACTCGATAAAGAGTTACTTAAAAAAGGCGGCTTAGTGGTTGATATAGAACCCCGTCATGGCGAACAACGTTCTTGGCCGGCACCTAAACAAGGTGCGTTAGCTCAAGCACTGGGACGAAAAACTAAAACCGTCGTTGATGCAACTACCGGTTGGGGACAAGATAGCTTACATATTTTCCGTATGGGCTATGAACTCATCTGCATTGAACGTTCACCCATCATGTCCGAATTGCTGGCCGATGCCTTCCAACGCTTAGCAGAAGTCAATTGGATGCAAAACCTTAGTTTACAGCCACCGCAGCTTATAAGTGGCAATGCCATCTCTCTACTGGCAAACCTTAACACCCCGCCCGATTGTATTTATCTGGACCCTATGTTTCCTCCCAAACGCAAGAAGTCAGCCTTAGCCAAAAAATCCATGACGGTCTTACGTGATTTATTGGGTGACGATCATGATAAAGAACAGCTATTTTCAGCGGCAATAGCTGCTTGCGGAAAACGTGTCGTGGTAAAAAGCCCTGATTATGCAGAACCCTTAGGTGGCAAGCCTACAGAAAGTTTTCAAGGAAAACTACTGCGTTATGATGTTTACTTTAAATAACAGAGATTAAATCATGCCTGAGTGGATAAACGTTTTTAATGAAAATGCCCTAATGAATGGAGAAAACAGTGTCATTGATGTCGATGGCACCGATGTCGCTATCTTTAAAATAGACGATGATTTTTTTGCCATTGAAGATGTGTGTTCACACGATGGTACAGAAATAGCTAGTGGAGAACTAGACGGTGATGAAATCATCTGCCCCCGTCATGGCGCGCGTTTTTGTGTTAAAACGGGTGCTGTTAAATCAGCACCCGCCTACGAAGATATCCATAGTTATCCAGTAAGAATCCTTGATGGTATGGTACAGATTAAAGATAATCGTTAAGCCAAGTTACGCATGTAGGTGTTGAGTTTGGGGGAAGCAAGCAGGCTAATCTATTCGGAAAATTTTCTTCTGCGTGTTGCAACAAAGCCAATTATACCGGTTACTAACAGCACCATAGCTGTTGGCTCTGGAACTGTTGTGGCAGCAGACCATCCCAGTGCTTGCATCATTGCAAATCCAGGCGAACCTTGGGTGTAAGCCGCATCGACGCCCGTGCAATTGAAGGCATTCTGAATGTTCTGGTTTCCAGTGGGATTACATTGAGGGCCGAAATCAGCATAGTCACCTCGACTGTTCTGGTTAAATGCGACAATAGATGTATTACCTCCGTCCACTGAAAAATACGCTGCGGCACTGCTTAAAGTGGTAAAGCTTGGTGTATTTGCTGAGGAATAGCGATAGAGATCGAGCGGCCCCATTTTACTAGTAAAAAAAACATTGCCCGAAGCGGCGATTGCATTAAGGGTAGACCCAGCGCCGCCCCCACCTAGAACTTCATCTAGCTCATGTTCAAGTCCGCCTACAAGATCATAAGTAGATGTAGACCCTGAAGCTTCGCTGTAGGCCCAGTTGGTAATAAGACTATTGATATTGATAATAGGAACCTCATTGGAGGGTGCTGCGCCAGCCAAACCTAGCATCTGCGCTAGCCCTGTGCTGACCGCTATGTCTTTGGCACCATTAGCATCATTACCCGAACTCAGATTAGCGATCGCGGTCGCAAGTACTATGTTGCTAGGATTAGCAGACGCATCTTTCTTTAAAGCAGTCGTGTAATCACTATATGAAAAACCATCGTAATACTGATAAGTTGACAACAAGTTACCTACTGCACTTGCCGTGTAAGTGAAATTCACAGCTAAACTTACATTGTTACCATAGAGGCCGTCAATAACTCCAATAGCACTGTTAATGGCCCCCTGAATTAAAGAACTGTTGGAGGCACCGGTAATTGAGTTTTCGAAATTAGCGACTATAGTC
>CAIVGC010000131.1 GCA_903905335.1 uncultured Methylococcaceae bacterium | reverse complement strand
GGGGTTCGAACCCCTCAGCACCCACCAGACTTTGGAGTGGTAGTTCAGTTGGTTAGAATACCGGCCTGTCACGCCGGTGGTCGCGGGTTCGAGTCCCGTCCACTCCGCCAAATTAAAAACCCCGACCCAGATGGTTCGGGGTTTTTTTTTGCTCAACAATTGATTCTTTAGGAATGATCTATGCTGACAAAAATTAGAGAAAAATCACAAGGAGCCCTTGCATGGGTTATCTTGACATTAATTTGTGTGCCCTTTGCTTTATGGGGGATTAATAATTATTTGGATACGGGAAAGGAGGCTCCTGTCGCCTCAGTTGGCGATAGGGATTTTTATCAGCGTGATGTTAACAAAGCGTATGAGCAATATAGTCAGAATCTTCAAGGCTTGAATGTTGATGAGCAAACGTTAAAGACACAAGCATTGCAAAAACTAATAAAGGATGAGGTTTTATTGCAATATGTTCACGCTGAAGGTCTTGTAATAACGGATGATGAAGCGCGTGATTTTATAAAATCTCTACCTTATTTTCAGGTAGATGGTAAATTTAGTGATAAGCAATATAAAACATTGCTGAGTTCGCAGCGAATTTCTTCCGGTGAATTCGTAAGTAGAATTAAAAATGCGCTAACTATGGAGCAGTTTCAGCATAGTATTGTTGATAGCAGTTTTGCAAGTCAATATGATGTAGATGCTTTCTTCAAAATACAAAATCAACAGAGGGATGTTGATTTTGTAGCTGTGCCATTACAAATATTGACTTCAAAGCCGACAGATGAAGAGATCACTACGTATTATCAGCAGCACCAGGATTCATACCAACTGCCTGAGCAAGCGTCTGTTGAATATGTTGAGTTAATGTTTGATGATCTTGCTAAGAAAGTTGTAGTCAGTGATGATAAATTAAGAGCTTATTATGATGATCAGAAAGAGCTGTTTACTAATCCTGAACGTAGAAAAATAAGTCATATTTTATTCACCATTAATGACAAAATCACTGAAAAAGAAGCCTTAGAAAGAGCTATAAAAGCTAAAAATGAACTACAGAGTAAAGATTTTTCTGTATTAGCGGCAGAAGTTTCTGATGATAAATTGACAGCCAAAAAGGGTGGTGATTTAGGTTTGTTTAATGTTGGAGTGATGGAAAAATCCTTTGAAGATGCGGCTAGTTCTTTGAACTTAGGTGAAGTATCAAATCCTGTAAGATCAGCTTTTGGTTATCATTTAATTAAAGTAACTGAGTTAGTGCCTGGCGGCGTTAAACCTTTTGATAGTGTTAAGAATGATGTCATGCTGGCCTATCAAAAATCTCAAGCTGAAAATGCTTTTTTTGAAGCTGGCGAAAAACTAACAGAAATGAGTTTTGAACATCCTGATAGTTTGCAAACAGTAGCTACGAATTTAGGTATAACTGTTAAAAAGACGTCCTTGTTTACTAAGGATAAAGGCGAGGGCGTTGCTACCGAAGATAAGATTCGCAGCGCAGCATTTTCTGAAGAAGTCTTGCAGGGCAATAATAGTGCACCAGTAGAATTAGGAACTGGGCGATTGATTGTGATTCGACTTTTAGAACATAAAGCAGCCATCAAGCGTGAACTGAGTGATGTTAAGCAGGATGTAGTATCTGAATTGATAAAACAAAAAGCTCAATTGCAAACTGATGAAAAAGTACAGAAAATAACTGAGAGGTTACGTGCCGGCGCTTCAATACAGGCTATAGCTACTGAAAACAATCTGTCAGTTAAGACAGAAAAAGGCTTAGTTCGTGGCAAAAATAAACTCCCAGAAGTGCTGAGTAATGCTATTTTTAAAGCAGCTAAACCGCTGACAGATAAGCCGAGTATATTTAATGTTGTTTTACCTACTGGTGAGCGGCTAATTGTAAGTTTGTCGAAAGTCACAATAGGCACCATGAGTGAAGATGACAAAAAACAGTTAGAGTTAGCCAAGAAAAATATAGCAAATGCTTATGGTCAAACCGAATTTAATCAAGCATTAAATGGTTTGCAACGGAAAGCAGATGTGACTGTTAACGCTAAAAATCAGACTCAATAAGTTCGGCTACCCACCACTTAAGACGAAACAGTATTTTAAGCTTTTGTCGCTCATTGTTATAGACACTCTCAATGCACGTCATTCCGGCATGGACTGCCGGAATCTAGGCTTACATGAATGCCTGTATAAAGATTGACATCCATTGCGCTGGATATCCCTTCCCTGTCGGTATGATGAGTTACTTGTATATAGCTATGAATTGAGTGTCGAAATAATAAATATTTCGTACTGCCCCTCCTTAAATTCGGGTTTAATTCATAAAAAAAGGGAGCTTATAGCTCCCTTTTTTTATGAATCATTTTTGTTGATTTATGATTGGCTAGCCGCTAATCCCGCAATATTATAGCCACAATCGACATAGGTTATTTCGCCAGTAATGCCAGAGGCCAAATCAGAGCACATAAATGCAGCTGCGTTCCCGACTTCTTCTATAGTAATATTTCTTTTTAAGGGTGAGGTGTCGGCGGCTTTGTTTAGCATAGACTTAAAGTCGTTAATGCCAGAAGCAGCTAATGTTCTGATAGGCCCTGCAGAAATAGCATTAACACGTGTGCCTTCAGCACCAAGGGCTACTGCCATATAGCGAACATTGGCTTCTAAACTTGCTTTAGCAACGCCCATCACATTGTAATTAGGGATGGCACGTTCTGCACCTAAATAACTTAAGGTTAATAGCGAGCCATTGCGACCTTTCATCATTGCACGTCCAGCTTTGGCTAATGCCGTGAAGCTGTATGAGCTGACATCGTGAGCAACTCTAAAATTCTCGCGGGTAGTGACCTCAACATAATCACCGTTTAAGGCATCACGGGGTGCAAAAGCGACCGAATGTACGATAACGTCTAGGCCATCCCATTGTTCACCTAATTTTGAAAATACAATGTCGATATGTTCGTCAATACTGACATCACATTCAATCACTATTTTAGAATTGCATTGATCTGCCATTTCTTCTACGCGACTTTGAAGCTTTTCATTTTGAAAAGTAAAGGCTAATTCAGCTCCTTCGCGGTGCATGGCTTGAGCTATGCCCCAAGCAATAGAGCGGTTACTCGCTAAACCTACAATTAATACTTTTTTACCTTGCATGAAACCCATAAAGCATACTCCTTATTAATAATGGCTAAATGATTAAATAGCCCAAGTATCTATGATCCCTTTAATGAAGTCCAGAACTTTGTCTGTGTTTTATCTGCTACGGTACGTTATAAAGCTGAGGTGTTTTACAAAAAATCTTTAGTTAAAATTGTGCAGCAATTCTCATTATGACTACAACCTATCCAGTTTTTGGTTTAGGAGGTCGAATAATTCGATTCTCCGGCTTACAAGACCAGCCCTCCAGCATGAAATTAAGCAGATGCTCCCAG
>CAIVGC010000130.1 GCA_903905335.1 uncultured Methylococcaceae bacterium | reverse complement strand
TTAACTTAATGACATTGGAGCAGGAGAGTTAAAATGACTCAAGTGTTTCAAGTACATTCCAAAGCAAACAGTCCTAAAAACTTTAGTATTATCAGGAGCCGCAATCATGAAAAAATTTATCAATAGCGTTGATAGCCTGTTGGATGAAACCTTGCTAGGCTTTTCTAAAGCTCATGCTGATATTATCAAGCTTAATACCTCACCGCATTTTGTTACACGCAAGCACCCTACTCGACAGGGTAAGGTGGCGCTGGTTTCGGGCGGCGGTTCAGGTCATGAGCCTTTACATATCGGTTTTGTGGGTACAGGTATGCTAGATGCGGCTTGTCCCGGACAAATATTTACCTCACCCAGTCCTGATCAAATGATAGCAGCAGCTTTAGAAGTTGAAAATGGCGGTGGCGTTTTGTTTATCGTAAAAAACTATGCCGGTGATGTCATGAATTTTGAAATGGCCGCTGAGATGCTAGAGCTACCGAATGCTAGTATTTTAGTCAGTGATGATGTCGCCTTACCCAGAAATCATAGTACAGGGCGTCGTGGCGTAGCCGGCACTTTAATCGTAGAGAAAATAGTCGGAGCCGCCGCAGAGCAAGGTGCTGATTTAGCTTACTGTAAAGCCTTAGGTGATAGCGTCAACAAAGCCACAGCCTCAATGGGCGTTGCCTTAAGGTGTTGCACAGTACCCGCTTTAGGACATCCGACTTTTACACTTAGCGATACCGAGATGGAAATGGGCGTAGGCATACACGGTGAACGAGGTCGTGCAACCTTAGCTTTAAAGTCTGCCACCGAGATCGTAGAGCATATTGCCACGCTGATTGATGAAGACTTAAATCCCCAAAAAGGCCAGTCGGTATTGCTACATGTGAACGGTTTTGGTGCCACGCCATTAATGGAACTGTATTTGATTTACGATTTAGCTGCTCAATACTGGGAAAAACGCGGCATCAATATCGTTCGCTCTTTAGTAGGCAATTACACGACTTCTATTGATATGGCGGGTTGTTCTATTACCTTAACCTTGTTAGAAGAGCCGTGGTTGGCATTATGGGATGCGCCAGTACATACGCCAGGATTACGCTGGGGTTGTTAATTCTGCAATCAATACCTCCACAATCGCAGAAATCATTAACTGAGCGGTTTTAGCGCCGGCATCAATATGGCCTATTGAACGTTGTTCCAGAAAAGACGCGCGACCTTTGGTGGCAATCATGCCTCGGGTAGCTTCCATGCCGGTTATGGCAATTGCTACGACTGTGTTTAAGATTTCAGGCAAGGTAGTCTCATGCGCTGCTGCTGTGTTTAAGTAAATAGCAACCGGTATATAAACATCTAACAGCGTTTTTTCGCCGGCTTCTGCTTTACCTCGGTGTTTAACGGCCTCCACGGCGAGATTAAAACTATCAGCAAAGCTTTGTACGTTTAACGGATGATCCTTGGCTGCTTTGCTTAAGGCTAGAAATAAAGTTGCATACAGTGAGCCAGAAGCGCCGCCTATGGCTGACATTAAAGCCATGCCTATTTTTTGCCAAGCATTAGGCCAATCTAATGCCGTTAATTCATTTTCTTTTTCGGTTAAGGCTTTAATGCCTCGTTGTAAGTTAATTAGATGATCACCATCACCAATAGCTTGATCTAATTCTGTAACTTCATCGGCATGCTTAGCTAATGTCTCAGAGATGGCGGCGATTAACTTAGGTAATAAGGCTGGAGTCAGTGTCATGGTGAGGCTCAGTTAAGTATTATGACTTGAGAGCATAGCGTGCAGCATGCTCGGCTGTCCAGAGCTATTTTTTGATTAAAATGGCTTCCAAAAAAAAGCAAATAGTCACGGCTTGAGTTTTAACGATGGCGTTTTACTGGGACTTGGTTAGAATATCGACTATCCCAGCTTAAGGTCGTGACAAGAATGGGTAAAATTCAACAGATTGATATAATAAATTCGCCGGACTCTATCGGTCACAGGAGCAATTAATGAATATTCATGAGTATCAGGCCAAGCAGTTATTTCAACAGTATGGAATTTCCGTACCTGAAGGTAAGCACGCTACTACGCCAGAGACTGCGCTACAAATTGCCCAAGATTTGGGTGGTGAGGGTTGGGTGGTTAAAGCTCAGGTTCATGCCGGTGGTAGAGGAAAAGTGGGCGGTGTAAAGCTTGCGAAAACATTGGCCGAAGTCAGCGAGTTTAGTCGGGCTTTATTAGGGCAGCGATTGGTTACTATACAGACGGATAGTTTAGGCTTGCCGATTAACTCTCTGTTGATAGAAAAAATCTATCCGATTAAACGAGAGTTATATCTAAGTTTAGTGGTC
>CAIVGC010000129.1 GCA_903905335.1 uncultured Methylococcaceae bacterium | reverse complement strand
ATTTAAACCCTGTGATTTAGTTATTTATGGTGCGCTAGGTGATCTTTCAAAGCGCAAATTGCTTATTTCTTTATATCGTCTTGAAAATGCCAACTTTATTGAGACCGATACACGTATTATCGGTGTTGATTTACAAGGATTAGAAAACAAAAAATTTGTTGAGCTTGCACATACAAGCTTGAAAGAGTTTTTAAACGACGATATTGATGCGGTGGTATGGAAGCGTTTTTCAGCACGCTTGTCTTATCTGAAGATTGATTTGACACAGATGGATCAGTACCAGCAGTTAAATGCCGTGATTGATCAGAAAACCCGCATCATGGTCAACTACTTTGCGGTTTCACCGTTTCTTTTTAAAAATATTTGCCAAGGCTTGGCGCATTGTGGTGTTTTGACGGAAACTTCACGCATGGTTATGGAAAAGCCTATCGGCCACAATCTTAAGTCATCAAAAGAAATCAATAATGTCGTAGCTAGTGTCTTTACGGAAAAACAAGTTTATCGTATCGATCATTATTTAGGTAAAGAAACGGTATTGAATTTACTGGCCTTACGTTTCGCTAACTCTATTTTTACCACCAACTGGAGCCATAACACCATTGATCATATTCAGATTACGGTAGCTGAAGAGGTCGGTATTGAAGGTCGCTGGGATTATTTTGATAAAACCGGACAATTACGGGACATGCTGCAAAACCATTTACTGCAGATTTTGACCTTTATTGCTATGGAGCCTCCGGTTAATTTGGAAGCTGAAAGCATTCATAATGAAAAAATAAAAGTCTTAAAAGCACTGCGCCCCATTACGCTTAATAACGTTGAAGAAAAAACCGTGCGTGGACAATATACCGGCGGTTATATCAAAGGTGAGACTGTTCCTGGTTATTTAGATGAAGCGGGTGCTAATAAAGAAAGTACTACCGAGAGCTTTGTGGCTTTACGGGTTGATATTGATAACTGGCGTTGGGCGGGGGTGCCCTTTTATTTGCGCACTGGAAAACGTTTAACCGGCAAGCGTACTGAAATTGTCGTTTATTTCAAACAGCTACCGCATAATATTTTCAAAGACAGCTTTCGTGAATTACCACCCAACAAATTAATTATTCATCTACAGCCTAATGAAGGCGTAGAAATCGAGATGCTTAATAAAATACCGGGTATTGATGAGCATATCAAATTACAAAAAACGCGCTTGGATTTAAGTTTTTCTGACACCTTTAAGGAAAGTCGAATTTTTGGTGGCTATGAAAAATTAGTCTTGGAAGCGATGCGTGGTAATCCTACTTTATTCTTGAGTCGAGAAGAAATAGAACAGGCGTGGACTTGGGTCGATTCTATCCAAAATGCGTGGCATCATTATAAAGATGCGCCTAAACCTTATTCTGCTGGCACTTGGGGGCCGGTGGCCTCAGTTGCATTGATTGCCAGAGATGGTAGGGCTTGGGAAGAATAACGCTAATGGCTAGCAACTTAAGGTTGGACAGATTAGGTTTACCGTTCACTATTAGATAGAGCTTTCTTGAGAAAAGACAACAGGCTCAGGGCGAAAGGCGAAGGGAAAACCTAGCATCAGTACTGCTTTAAGCTGCTAGCCCCATTAAATAAATATATAAGGAATCACCATGCATCCCATTATTGAAAAAGTGACTCAAGACATTATTGAGCGTAGCCATCCAACTCGCTCTGCTTATCTTAATTATATTGATGGTATTGCCAAAAAAGGCCCTATACGTTCGGGCATGGGTTGCGGTAATTTGGCACATGGCTTTGCTGCGTGTAGTGCCAGCGAGAAAGCGGATCTAACGGGTAATCAAAAAGCCAATATTGCGATCATCACGTCTTACAATGATATGTTGTCGGCTCACCAACCTTATAAAGATGCGCCTGATGTCATCAAAGCGGCTATTAGGGCGGCAGGTGGTGTCGCGCAAGTAGCAGGTGGTGTTCCTGCTATGTGTGATGGTATTACTCAAGGCCAACCTGGTATGGAGTTGTCCTTATTCAGTCGCGACCTGATTGCCATGACCACTGCGGTAGGCATGAGCCATAATATGTTTGATGGCGCTATTTACTTAGGTGTCTGCGATAAGATTGTACCGGGATTGTTAATAGGTGCGCTTAGTTTTGGCCACTTACCGGCTATATTTATCCCTGCAGGCCCTATGCCTAGCGGCTTAACTAATAAAGAAAAGTCTCGCGCTCGTCAAGATTACGCGACGGGAAAAATTGGTCGTAAAGAACTGCTAGAAGCAGAATCGGCGTCTTATCATAGTCCTGGTACCTGTACCTTTTACGGAACAGCTAACAGTAACCAGATGATGATGGAGATCATGGGCATGCATTTGCCTGGTAGTTCGTTTATCAATCCCTACACACCGTTACGTGAAGAACTCACTAAAGCGGCAGCAACACAGGTATTAAAATTTACAGCACTGGGCGATGATTATCGGCCTATTGCCCATATGATTTCAGAAAAAGCCATCGTCAATGCCGTTATCGGCTTGTTGGCAACCGGTGGTTCAACAAATCACACTATGCATTTAATTGCCATTGCTCGCGCTTCGGGCATCGTGCTTAATTGGGATGATTTTGATCAGCTTTCCAAAGCTGTTCCTTTAATTGCTAAAATCTATCCCAACGGTCCTGCGGATGTAAACCACTTTCAAGCTGCTGGTGGTATGGGTGTGCTTATTGCCGAATTATTACGTAATGGCCTATTGCATGAAGACCTGCTGACTGTTGCTGATGAGCGCGGTATGAATAGCTATAGATCAGAGCCTAAGTTAATTGCAAATACCTTAGTTTGGGAGCCAGTTCCAGAAACATCTTTGGATACTGAGGTATTAGGCACGGTTGAAAAGCCATTTGCTATCGGTGGTGGTTTGCATGTGATGCACGGTAATTTAGGTCGAGGTATTTCTAAAATGTCTGCGGTATCTGCGGATCATCAAATTGTTGAAGCGCCTGCGGTGGTCTTTGATGATCAAGAAGATATGCTTGCTGCTTTTAAACGTGGAGAATTGGAAAAAGATTTTATTGCTGTTATTCGCTTTCAAGGTCCTCGTTCCAATGGGATGCCAGAATTACATAAACTGACACCGCCACTGGGCGTGTTGCAAGATAAGGGCTATAAAGTGGGCTTAGTGACTGATGGCCGCATGTCAGGTGCTTCGGGTAAAGTACCTTCGGTTATCCATCTATGTCCAGAGTGTGAGTCAGGTGGCCCTTTAGCAAAAGTTCTTGATGGTGATATTATTTCTATGAACTTACAAACCGGCGATATTAATGTATTAGTGGGCGACGCTGAGTTCAATGCAAGAATTCCAGTGCCCAATTCTGCAAAGAATCATCATTATGGTATGGGGCGCGAGATGTTCGGTGGTTTCCGTCTAGGTGCATCTTCTGCAGAAACGGGCGCGTCTAATTTGTTTCTTGTTGATTAAGCGGTAACAATTATTTAATCCATCATTTTTAATATGTAAATCGGGTTACCTTATCGTTAACCCGATTTATAAAAACTATTGAGTAACACTATGAATTCAACGCATTGGAAAATCCAACCTACAGACGTATTAAACGCTGGCCCTGTTATGCCGGTAATGGTTATAAAAAATTTAGACGATGCTGTACCGCTAGCAAAAGCTTTAGTGGCCGGTGGTATTAAGGTTTTAGAGATAACCCTGCGTACACCCATTGCATTGGAAGCTATTCGACTGATTAGTCAGGAAGTTAAAGAAGCCATAGTTGGAGCCGGTACCATTACCACACCTGAACAGTTAAAAGCAGCTGAAGAAGCGGGTGCCGTTTTTGCCATTAGTCCTGGCTTAACACCCGCTTTACTAAGGGCTGCTAAAGAGGGAAATATTGCCTTAATTCCTGGTATATCAACCTTATCAGAACTCATGGTGGGTATGGAAGCCGGTTTAGATCATTTTAAGTTTTTTCCTGCAGAAGCCGCTGGTGGTATACCGATGCTAAAATCGATTGCCGGTCCGATTCCTCAAGTGACTTTTTGTCCTACAGGGGGTATTTCACCTGAAAATTACAACGCTTATCTAAGCTTAAACAATGTCGCTTGTGTCGGTGGTTCTTGGTTAGTCCCTGAGGATGCTGTTAAGCAGAAAAATTGGGCTAAAGTCACTGAATTAGCAAAATTAGCTATTGCTAATGTTACTAACGGCTAAGTCATTATGCATTACCAAAGTGTTATCGCGTTTTTAGAAGAGAGAAAGTTATGAACGATTCACGCAGCATTACTTTAAATGAGAATGCTCAAGCTATCTGTGAGCTACCCCTTTTATCTGGCACGACAGGACCCGATGTTATCGATGTCCAAACACTCTATAAACAAACGGGGTTATTTACTTATGACCCGGGGTTTACTTCAACCGCAAGCTGTAGCTCAACCATTACTTACATTGATGGTGAAGAGGGAATCTTACTTTATCGTGGTTACCCGATTGAACAACTGGCAGAACAATGTACATTTTTGGAAGTCAGTTATTTATTGCTGAATGGTGAACTGCCTGATAAAACTCAAATGCAGGAATTTGAAGGCATTATTACTCTGCATACCATGGTGCACGATCAGCTCACTAATTTCTTTAAAGGTTTTCGTCGTGACGCTCATCCTATGGCTATCATGGTGGCGGTTGTGGGTGCTTTATCAGCGTTCTATCATGATGCTTTGGATATAAAATCTAAAAAGCATAGAGAAATAAGTGCCATCCGTTTGATTGCGAAAGTACCGACTATCGTGGCTATGTGCCATAGATACAGTACTGGCTTGCCTTTTATGTATCCGCAAAATAAGCTCAGTTATGTTGAAAACTTTATGCGCATGATGCTGGCTACGCCTTGCGATGAGTATGTGCCTAATCCTATTCTAGTTCGAGCCTTAGATCGCATTTTAATTCTTCATGCCGATCATGAACAAAATGCCTCGACCTCAACGGTTCGTTTGGCAGGTTCTAGTGGTGCTAATCCTTATGCGTGTATTACTGCAGGTATAGCCTGTCTTTGGGGGGCTGCGCATGGTGGCGCTAATGAAGCAGTACTTAATATGCTTCATGAAATAGGTGATGTTTCTCGCATCCCTGAGTTCATTATGAAAGCTAAAGATAAAAATGATTCTTTCAGGCTGATGGGCTTTGGTCATCGTGTTTATAAAAACCATGATCCACGCGCTAAATTAATGCGAGCCACTTGTCATGAAGTCCTTACAGAACTTGGGCTTCATGATGACAAAATTTTTAAATTAGCACTTGAGTTGGAAAGAATTGCTCTAGAAGACAATTACTTCATTGAGAAAAAGTTGTATCCCAATGTCGACTTTTATTCAGGTATCGTTTTGCATGCGCTAGGTATCCCTACCAATATGTTCACCGCCATGTTTGCCATGGGTAGAACCGTAGGCTGGATTGCCCATTGGGATGAAATGATATCTGATCCAGATCAAAGAATTGGCCGTCCTAGGCAGCTTTATACAGGAGCAGCTAGACGAGATGTTCCTGCTCAACATGGCAAAGTCACTTAGAAATACAGCTAGCTTAGTTAATTGAGCATAGTTTATAACTGATGAATGATTTTGGAGAATGAATGCGACTTTTATTAGTTGAAGATGATGAAATACTCGGCGATGGCTTGGTTGCAGGTTTAAAAATGGAAGGCTACGCTGTTGATTGGTTAACCAATGGCAAACAGGCTGATGAAGCTTTAAAACTGAATGCTT
>CAIVGC010000128.1 GCA_903905335.1 uncultured Methylococcaceae bacterium | reverse complement strand
CTGTTACCTGTAGCATAATTGTATTCTCTGTTGTTTTTAGTAAAATACGTAAATTATACAATTTACATGGATGTGTCAAGATGGATTGACTAACTCGTAAGATGGGTAGAGGCGATAGCCGAAACCCATCATAAACCTCCAATGTGATTCATGGCTTTTGTTATTTAACTATGCCGATGGGTTTCTATCGTTCTACTCATGCTACGAATTATTCGACTGTCTTTTTTTGTTGGTGTTTCAAGGATTACCATCGTTTCTTTATCAGGTTTTTAATAGCGACGGCATTAAGAAAAAGAATAGTTAAAACCAACGCCGAAAAATGTTCAATGTTAGTTACTGTTTTACACCTGTGGAGAATCAGAGTAATCAGGGTGTTTTGTTAAACAGGTCAAAATATTTTTTAGCCCAAATCATTTGCTGTAAATGAGGCTTTCATGTTTGATTCACTATGAGGTCAATAGGAATGTCAGGCCAGAAATTTGATTCCTTAACAGCTAGTTCTTATAAGTTAAGTTATACTTCTGTTTAAATTGATGACAAAAAATATTATTTTAAATAAGAGATAAACTGATGTTGCAGACTATTGAAGTACATATTGATACAAATGGGTATATTCATCCGATTGAGCCTATTAAAAAATTACCTACTGGTCGAGCACTGTTAACCTTACTAGATAATACAGTCACGGCATCAGAACTTGAAATTAAATCGCATCAAACCTTTGACGATTTATTCGGTATTCTGACAGCAACTCATACAGTATCACTAGGCGATATGGAGCAAGCTATCGCTCAGCAGGGGCAGGAATCACTAAATGATTGCAATTGATACAAATGTTTTAGTTAGGGTATTAGTCAACGATCCCAAGGCAGAAGAGCAGTGTCAATTTGCCCGTGATTTAATAATTACGAATAAAGATATTTGGGTTTGTCGCATTGTTTTAGTAGAAACGGTTTGGGTATTACAAAGTTCTTATAAATTCTCAAAAGACCAAATTGTAGCTGTATTAGAAAAACTGATTGAACATCCTAGTATTCATTTAGAAGATGCGGATAATTTGGATAACGTGTTAACCCTTTATAGTGCAAGTAATGCGGGTTTTGCAGATTGTCTAATATTAGATAATGCACAACACAGACAACTGGTTTTACATACATTTGATTTAAAACTATCAAGAGTTCATGGCGCGATGCAAGTTGGAAAATAATGTTTAATAGGCTAAGTTTAGAGTGCGACTTAAATTTAGTGGATATTTTTCTATGATCTCTTTTCGCTGGGAAGCTAAACCCGTTTTGATCACAAACGGGTTTTAGATTTGTAAAATGGTTAAGGGCTAATTAATTAAAGGTACATTCAGATACGTTGATTGCATTTTGGGATGGAGTCTCTAAAGGCACACTTTCATCTATTAGATATGGGGAGGAAGCTGGCAAACATACCATTATCGTCAGATATAATTAAATTTAGCCTATAAGGTATAGGCTACCCTTATCTAAATCAAATAGTGTTATTTAAACTAAAACCTAGTTGTCGCTCTAGATTTTCTACCGTACCTTTCTGTACCGATTTAACTTCATAGCCATTATTTACAAGCTCTTTGATATAAAGCTTATTATAGATAAACATAAAAACAAATCCGCTGAGATTCCAAGATGCAAGTGCGCATAAAAACATAATGCCAGCCCATTTCCAATCACTTCTAAACAAGGCTGGAAAACAATTAAAAAAAGCAACCGTCCAAGAAAAGCCAACAGGCGCTTCTCGCATTTGACCTGTATGAGGGTTTTTGAAATATATAGTATTGTAAGCCATTATTTTTATATAACTTATTGTTTAAAGGCAAATAAACAGAATATTATTCGCTTTATCTTAAAATTGGAATTTATATCTTATAAAATCATCAGAAAAATCATTCCGCAGCAAAATAGTTTGTTCTTATTACTATTGAGTTAATTGTCTGTTAGTCTTACGACAAATCATGACTTATTCAATTTATTACATGTGAGGCTTAGATGTCTGATCCACTCTTACGTCAATGGGAAATGCTTAAACTCATTCCCCGTGAGCGCAAAACCACAGTTACGGAATTAAAAGATAAGCTTGAAGGCTTAGGTTATTCGGTGACGCGTAGAACCTTAGAGCGTGATTTGGATAGACTATCGATTCCCTTTGCTATTGAGGCAGATACACGAAGCAAACCCTATGGTTGGCGTTATGCTTTGAATATGCATCCAGCTAATATTCCAGGGCTAACCTCCAGTGAAGCCTTAACGCTGGTGTTATTGGAGACCTATCTAAAAACCTTGTTGCCCGTTGCCATTGCCGATAACTTAGCCGGGCATTTTGCCGCTGCTAAACATGCTTTCTCAGTGGAGCATAGTGATTCAAAGTTACAAAGCTGGTTGAAAAAGGTCAAGGTATTGTCACCTGGGCAACATTTGCTGGCACCGAATATCGATGCTTCAATTCAACGAACCGTCTATAGCGCCTTAATGCAGGGTTATCAAGTCGAGATGGATTATCTTGCCACGAGTAGTCAAGCTGCCAAACATTATGACAGTGTGCATATACAGGGCTTAGTTCAATACGGCAAAGTCATTTATTTGGTGGTGACTATTAATGAACACCAAGATTTACGTTTGTTAGTGCTGCATCGTATTCAAAAAGTCACTGTTAAAGATGAGTTGTTATGCCCCTTAGAGCATTTTGATTTACAAGCTTATATTGATCAAGGTGGCTTTGGTTTTGGTGGTATTGCACAGACTATCGAGCTAGTAGCTATTTTTAAAAAGGGTGCGGGGCATCATTTAATTGAAACACCGTTAGCTCAAGACCAACACATTACG
>CAIVGC010000127.1 GCA_903905335.1 uncultured Methylococcaceae bacterium | reverse complement strand
GCTGCGTGGGGGCTTTATTGTTTAGGTGGTTTGCCGCCTATAATCTTGCCTGTGCCAGGTTTTGATGTTGTTGCTTTAGACTTAGGAGGGTTAGGTCAGCTTTTATCCGTGCTGTATTTGGTATGGTTGCTGAATCTATATAACTTTATGGATGGTATCGATGGTCTCGCCAGCATTGAGGCCATTACAGTTAGCCTAGGCGCTGCACTTTTGTATGCCTTGCAAACTGAAGTGATTGCCTTATGGGCGACGCCGGTATTGTTGGCGATCACTGTTAGCGGATTTTTAGTGTGGAATTTTCCACCGGCTAAGATTTTTATGGGTGATGCTGGCAGTGGTTTTTTAGGTGTCGTGTTAGGTTTGTTGTCTATTCAGTCCGCATGGCTTGAGCCTGTCTTTTTATGGAGCTGGTTTATTTTATTGGCGGTCTTTATTACCGATGCCACGTGGACCTTATTCAGACGCTTGTTTAGAGGTGATAAAGTCTATGAGGCTCATTGTAGTCACGGTTATCAGTATGCCGCACGTTTTTATCGATCACATAAAAAGGTGTCTTTAACGGTGGCAGTTATTAATATAGCTTGGTTATTACCTTTAGCATTATTCGTGGGTTTAAAACAATTGAATGCGGGTTTTGGTTTGCTGTTAGCTTATGTGCCGTTGATATCATTGGCTATTGTTTTTCGCGCAGGTCAAAGCGAATCAGCTTTATGAAGCAAGCTAATTTAGCCTATTGGTTTATTGGCATTAAAAGACGCAACAAGGCTTTTATTTTAATTAGTACGGATGTGTTTTTTGTATTGTTCGCTTTATGGTCAGCGTTTTCATTACGCTGGGGCGAGTTATATGAGCCTAAAGGTGATGAGTGGTATTTATTTGCTGTGGCACCGATGATCGCAGTGCCTATTTTTATCAAACTAGGCTTGTATCGAGCTATTATTCGTTATATAGAAATACGTGCCTTATGGACTATTATGCAGGCGACGACTATTTATGCGTTGATATTTGCATTTGTGATATATGAATCAGGTATTAAAGTCATTCCTCGTACCGTTTCGCCCTTAAATTGGTTACTGGTGATGTTGCTGGTGGGTAGTAGTCGTTTTTTTACACGCTGGTGGCTGGGCGAGACTTATTTTCGTTTAGGAGGGCTTCGCGATACAAGTAATGTTCGTAAAAAAAATGTGTTGATTTATGGTGCAGGTAATGCAGGTGTACAGTTGGCTTCTGCCCTAACTCATGGTTGTGAGTTTCATCCAGTTGCTTTTATAGATGATGATGATTTATTACACAAAAGAAAAATTAATGGTTTACGAATTTATCCCTTTAATGCCTTAAGTTATTTAATAGAGCGCTATCAGATTACAGACGTGTTACTAGCTATGCCTTCCGCTAAGCGCTCACATATTAGTGGTTTAATTCGATTGTTAGAGCCTTATGCCGTGCATGTAATGTCTATGCCGGGCTTGTCTGATATTGCTCAAGGTAAAATCACCGTTGATGCTTTGCAGGAAGTAGATATTGCTGATCTTTTAGGGCGGCACCCTGTTGCACCCGATCAATCCTTATTGGCGGCAGCCATTGCTGGCAAAGTGGTTATGGTTACTGGGGCAGGGGGGTCGATAGGTTCGGAATTATGTCGGCAAATTATTCAATTACAGCCACGTATCTTGATACTTTTTGAGCTGAGTGAGTTTGCACTTTATGCCATAGAGAAGGATTTACAGCATTTGTTAAGTCGTAAGTCTGAGGTCATGCCTACCGAGATTATTACAGTATTAGGTTCTGTCGCCGATGCTAGGCGCATAGAGAATGTGTGTTCGGTGTTTAAAGTGCAAACGTTCTATCATGCTGCAGCCTATAAGCACGTACCTATGGTAGAAAAAAATCCAGGTGAGGCAGTCAGGAATAATATTTTTGGTACATTATATGCTGCACAAGCCGCTATTAAAGCCAATGTTGAATTGTTTGTATTAATTTCAACCGATAAGGCGGTCAGGCCGACGAATACTATGGGTGCAACTAAACGCTTTGCCGAGTTAATTTTGCAAGCGCTAAGTGCCGGCTTTGGTGGTACACATCACACTCGTTTTACCATGGTGCGTTTTGGTAATGTCTTAGGTTCATCAGGCTCTGTCGTGCCTTTATTTAGAGAGCAGATCGCTAGAGGCGGTCCTGTGACGGTCACCGATGAGCGTATCATTCGTTATTTTATGACTATTCCCGAGGCGTCGCAGTTAGTTATTCAGGCGGGTGCTTTAGGTCAGGGTGGCGATGTCTTGGTCTTAGATATGGGTGAGCCTATACGTATAGTTGATTTGGCAAAGCGCATGATTCATTTAAGTGGTCTAGAAATAAAAGATGAGGCGCATCCTGCTGGTGAAATAGAAATTATCTATACGGGATTGAGGTCAGGAGAAAAGCTCTATGAAGAATTGCTGATTGGAGATGCGGTGTCAGGCACTACTCATCCTAGAATTATGCGCGCCCAAGAACAGGTGATTGCTTGGTCATATTTAGAGCCAATGTTGCTGGTATTAGAGCAAGCCAGTTTAGAGGATGATTTTGAGCAGATTAGAAGCGTATTGACGCAAGCGGTATCAGGATTTGTGCCCCAGTGTAAAATTAATGATGTGTTATGGGCGCGAGCTAGACTTGATGTGGATATGTAGTTATTTCAAGCAAAAAAAAACCTCCTAGTACACTGACGTACAGGGAGGTAAAAGTTCAAGCAGAACATTATGAGGAGAAACTGCTTGGAGGCATAACACCAGGAGGTAGTTAACTTTGTAGCACTTAGCTGTTCAGGTTTTCACGTATTACGATGTTGCTAAAAATAGCGGCACCAGCAAATAATACGGTAGAAATAATAAATTGGCCGGATATAAAACTCCAGATACCAGTAATAAATAATAAAACAACGATAATGTGTTTTTTTGAGTTGTTCATTAGATAAATCCAAAGAATCATTCAGTGTTTATTGCTTTAATCGTTATGTTGCTGTATGGCTTGGTTTGTATTATAGGGGGATATTTATTAAGTACAATACTCATAATAATGAATGGATTGTTTCTTTTTAGGATATAATTAAGTATGTCAATGATTTATTGGTCTAAGCTGGCATCAGGCCAAGAAAAAATCATCTTTTTTATACGTTAATCGCTTACAAATACAAAATAATCAACATAATTGGATTGCGCTATCGCTCAGTCGATCTATTGCTATGAGGGCGCCGTGGATAAATTAACCAGTATGACCGTTTTTGTTCGTGTTGCAAAAGCCGGAAGCTTTGCCGGGGGCGCGCGTGAATTGGGTATTTCTAGAGCGATGGCAACCAAACATATCATGCAACTTGAAGGTAGTTTGGGTACGCGCTTAATTAATCGTACCACGCGTAGCTTAAGTTTAACGGATGTAGGTATCTCTTATTTGGAACGCTGTCAGCAAGTCTTGTTAGATGTCGATGAAATGGAGTCTGCCGTTACTCATTTACAAACCGAACCCCGAGGCTTGTTAAAAATTAGTGCGCCACCCGCCATTGGAGCGACTCATATTGCACGAGCAGTTGCTGAATTTTTAAAGATCTATAGCGATTTAACGATAGAGATGGTTTTACAGGGCAGTCCTGGTGATTTAATTGACGAAGGGATTGATCTTGCTATTGTGTTGGGCGATTTAGATGATACCAGTATGGTGGCGCGTCGATTAGCTAGTTCATCATTAGTGATCTGTGCTTCACCAGAATATTTGCAGCGTGAGGGCGTGCCCCAGACTCCAGACGATTTATCAGCTCACAGTTGTTTAATCAATTGGGCGGTATCGCCGCGTAATAAATGGCAATTTAAAAATGGCTCAGGATTTAAAACAGTCGTGGTATCAGGAAGAATGCAAGCGAATGCCGCGCATCCGATTCGTATTGCTGCACTTAACGGCTTAGGGTTGGTGATGTTGCCGACTTATATTGTGGGCAAAGATATAGAAAATGGCACCTTGCAAGTGGTCTTGGAAGATTATCCGCTGCCGCCTTTAGATATTCATGCTGTTTATCCTCATAGAAAATATTTATCAGCTAAAGTTAAAAGTTTTATGGATTTCTTGCAAGTTTGGTTGCAAGGTCGAGTGACTATGCCGGGCTCGGAATAGTGAATGCGCTGATCAAAAAATGGAATTTGCTTTATAATCAAGCCGAAGTTGCTGATTCTTCCGCAGCAAAGGTGTTGACGGAAAATCATTATTTGTTACCAAGCACCGGAGTCGCTTTGGATTTAGCGTGTGGTTTGGGTGCTAACTCACTCTATTTAGCGCAGCAAGGCTTGGCGGTGACTGCCTGGGATATTTCAAATGTCGCTATTGATAAATTAAAGGCCTGTGCGGCTACGCAAGGGCTAAATATCAATGCTTGCCAAGAAAATATACAGGCCGAAAGCTTCGCTAAATGTAGCTTTGATGTCATCGTTGTCAGTCGATTTCTTGACCGGACTCTAAGTGATGCGATAATAGGGGCAATTAAACCTAATGGTTTGCTTTTTTATCAGACTTTTAATCGAGAAAAAACTAATCGAGTCGGTCCTAATAATCCAGATTATTTGTTGGCCGAACGTGAGTTATGCACGCTGTTTGCTAAGTTAAAGCTAGTGTTCTATAGGGACAATGCTTTAATTGGAGATACCTTGCAGGGCCTAAGAAATGAAGCTCAATTTGTCGGTCAGAAATATAGCGTATGAGTTGACGACATGATTGAAAATTTAAATCCACAGCAGACGTGGAACTTATGGCAAGAACATAGTAATGCGCTCTTAGTTGATGTGCGTACAAAAATGGAGCACGTTTTTGTAGGGCATCCACCCGGCGCTATACATATAGCTTGGAAAGAAGCGCCTGATTGGCGGATTAATTCGCATTTTGTCTCTGAAGTTGAAAAGCATCAGCTTGATAAAAACGCACCAGTTTTATTGTTATGTCGTAGTGGTCAACGTTCCTTAGAAGCAGTTGTGGCTTTACAAACGGCTGGATTTACAAACTTGGTAAATATTGCCGATGGTTTTGAAGGTCCTTTAGATCAACAGCAGCATCGTGGTCAAATAGCCGGCTGGCGTCATGATGGCTTGCCTTGGCGACAAGGTTAATTATCTAGGTAGAATGTATTAAGCATTTTACTTGTTTTAAAGGGCGCTTTTTAGCGCCTTATACTTATTTATAAACCCCTTAGAGTACACAAAAAGTGATCGAAAAATTAAGAAATATCGCCATTATTGCCCACGTTGACCATGGTAAGACGACATTGGTTGATAAGCTATTACAACAATCAGGTACCTTTGCGTCACATACCAAAGTAACTGAGCGAATGATGGATTCTAACGATATTGAAAAAGAGCGTGGAATTACTATTCTTGCAAAAAATACGGCCTTAGATTGGAACGGCTATCATATTAATATCGTTGACACTCCAGGCCATGCTGACTTTGGTGGTGAAGTAGAGCGCGTATTATCGATGGTTGATTCAGTATTATTGCTGGTTGATGCGGTTGATGGTCCTATGCCACAAACTCGTTTTGTAACTCAAAAAGCGTTTGCTTTAGGTTTAAAGCCGATTGTTGTGATTAATAAAATTGACCGTCCAGGCGCACGTCCTGATTGGGTTGTTGATCAAACCTTCGATTTGTTTGATCGTTTAGGTGCTACTGATGAGCAACTTGATTTCCCTATCGTTTATGCCTCAGCCATCAATGGCTATGCCGGTTTAGAGCACACCATTACTGGTGGCGACATGACTCCTTTATTTGAAACGATCATTGAAAAGGTTAGTCCACCGCCTGTCGATATGGATGGTCCTTTCCAAATGCAAGTATCTAGTCTTGATTACAATACTTATGTGGGTGTTATTGGTATTGGTCGTATTCAACGCGGTAGCATTAAACCTAATCAACCGATTACGATTATTAATCGTGAAGGTGTTGAGCGTAAAGGACGTATGCTGCAAATTTATGGTTTCCATGGCTTAGAGCGTGTTGAAGTCGCTGATGCTCGTGCTGGGGATATTATTGCTTTTGCTGGTATTGAAAAGCTAGAAATTTCTGACACCCTTTGTCATCCTGATAACGTAGAAGCTATGACGCCTTTATCGGTTGATGAGCCTACAGTAACAATGACGTTTCAAGTTAATAACTCTCCTTTTGCAGGTAAAGAAGGTAAGTTTGTTACTACTAGACAAATTCGTGATCGTTTAGATAAAGAGTTACAACATAACGTTGCCTTAAAAGTTGAAGATACCGCTGACCCAGATAAATTTAAAGTATCAGGTCGTGGTGAATTGCATTTATCGGTATTAATCGAAAACATGCGCCGTGAAGGTTTTGAAATGGGTGTATCTCGCCCAGAAGTTATCATCAAGGAAATTGATGGTAAAAAATGCGAACCTTTTGAAATGGTTACTATCGAGGTAGAAGAAGAGCACCAAGGTAGTATTATGGAAAAGCTCGGCGAGCGTAAGGGTGACTTAACTAATATGGTGCCAGATGGCAAGGGTCGTATTCGTTTAGAGTATATGATGCCTTCACGTGGACTGATTGGTTTTCAAACTGAATTTATGACTGCCACTTCAGGTTCTGGTTTGCTTTATCATGTATTTGATCATTATGGTCCAATGAAAGCCGGTGAAGTTGGTAATCGTCAACGTGGCGTTATGATTTCAATGGTAGCCGGTAAAGCGGTGACTTATTCATTGCATCCATTACAAGAACGTGGCGAATTATTGCTCGTTAATGGCGATGAAATCTATGAAGGTATGTTGGTAGGTTTACATTCTCGTAGTAATGATTTATGTGTTAACCCATGTAAGCCTAAACAATTAACCAACGTACGTGCTTCGGGTACCGATGAAAGTTTGGTATTGGCACGCATCCAAAAAATGACTTTAGAACAAGCTTTAGAATTTATTGCAGAAGATGAATTGGTAGAAGTCACTCCAAAGTCTATACGTCTACGTAAGAAGTTATTAACTGAAAACGAGCGTAAAAGAGCGTCTAAGAACTAAGTTAGTTGTAGGTCGGGCACATTTTTTGTGCCCGACAATGGTCTATGTTGAATGTCGGGCGACGATAAAACCGTCACCCGACCTACGAGACCCCTTTATATTGTGTTAAATTGCTGGCTTATTTTCCGTAGTGTGTTTGTTCAAGTTTTAATTCTCCATAAATCATCAATACTAGATGTCTTATAAAGGCTCTATTTAGGTCATTCTTCTTTGCCCATTATTTTCTAGGGCTTAATTCATTAAAAAATAGATTCACTTGCTGTAAATCGAACGGCCAGCCTAGTTGTTTCTGGCTTTCTGGATGATACAAAACGGGGATGAGTAGGGCGAACTGCTCTTGCCATTGTTCTTGTTCGGCAATATCAATCCTTTCAATCAACCATGTCTGGTTACTGCTTAAATAGTCATTAATGATATGTTCGGCTAGTTCACATAGATGGCAGTCGGACGTGCCTAGTAGCACTACTCGTTGCATTAATTAGGTTCCGTTTCGTAATATTAATTATGGTAAGCACTGGAGTAAAACAGCTTTAGCTGTTGCACTCCAGTTTTTTAAATTAGTGGTGTAAATGTGCGGCTAACCAACGTTCAGCTACGGCTACTTCTATACCTTTGCGTTGGGCGTAATCATATAATTGATCTTTATCAATTTTTCCAACATTAAAATATTGTGCTTCAGGGTGAGAAAAATACCAACCACTTACTGCTGATGCCGGATACATGGCAAAACTTTCTGTGAGTTCTATGCTGGTGTTTTCGGTAACACTGAGCAGCTCAAATAATTTACCTTTCTCTGTGTGGTCTGGACATGCAGGGTAGCCGGGTGCAGGACGTATGCCTTTATAGGCTTCATTAATTAATTGGCCAGAATCTAGCGCTTCATCTTCGGCATAACCCCAATAATCTTTTCTAACCACTTGATGTAGGTATTCTGCAAAGGCTTCTGCCAATCTATCCGCCAAGGCTTTAAGCATAATGGCGCTGTAATCGTCATGATCGTCGGCAAATTCTTGTAATTTTTGTTCGATACCAATGCCCGTAGTGACTGCGAAAGCACCGATATAATCCGCTATGCCAGATTCTTTGGGTGCAATAAAGTCAGATAGGCAGTAATTAGGACGTCCTGGTGCTTTAATGTTTTGTTGGCGCAAGTGATGCAGGGTTTTTAAACGTTGTAGTCTAGTTTCATCGCTGTAAACAATTACATCATCACCCTCGCTGTTGGCAGGGAAAAAGCCAACAACGGCTCTGGCGCTTAACCATTCTTCGCTGATGATTTGTTGCAACATGACTTGCGCATCAGCAAATAGTTTTCTGGCTTCTACGCCGACAATAATGTCATCCAGTATTTTTGGATAGCTGCCAGCCATTTCCCAAGTTTGAAAAAACGGCGTCCAGTCTATGTACTCTACTAATGTTTCTAGTGGAAAATGTTCTAATACCTTGACGCCAAGAAAAGAGGGTTTAACAGGATTTAATTGTGAATCACCTGCAAATTTATTGCGTCTAGCTTCTTCTAATGAGTGTTGTTTTGTTTTAGCTTCTCGACCTTTATGTCGCTCTCTAACTTCTTCATATTCTGCGTGTATGCTTTGTATAAAGTTGTCTTTTAAATCCGCGCTTAATAAATTACTGGCCACACCAACACCCCGCGAGGCGTCTGTTACATAAACGGTAGCGCCTTGGTAATGAGGTTCAATTTTTACGGCAGTATGCGCGCGTGAGGTCGTGGCACCACCTATCATTAAAGGAATGGTAAAGCCTTGGCGCTGCATTTCTTTAGCAACATGTACCATTTCATCTAATGACGGTGTGATTAAACCGCTTAAGCCGATAATATCAACATTCTCTAAGCGTGCGGTTTGTAAAATCTTTTCAGCGGATACCATAACGCCTAAATCAATGACATCGTAGTTGTTGCATTGCAATACTACGCCAACAATATTTTTACCAATGTCATGTACATCACCTTTAACGGTCGCCATTAAGATTTTGCCATTCGTTTGGCGCTCGCCACCGGCTTTATCAGCTTCCATATAGGGCATTAAATAAGCGACGGCTTTCTTCATGACGCGTGCTGATTTAACAACTTGGGGCAGGAACATTTTACCCGCGCCAAATAAATCACCGACGACATTCATGCCGTCCATTAAGGCGCCTTCGATAACATGCAGCGGTCTTTGTGCTTCAATACGGGCTTGTTCAGTATCTTCGTCTATATAGTCAGTAATACCTTTGACTAAGGCGTGCTCTAGGCGTTTACTGACGGGCCAGGTGCGCCATTCTAGATCTTCTTTTTTGACTTCGCTGCTACTGCCGTCACCACGATATTTTTCAGCCAGTTCCAGAAGTTTTTCTGTGCCGCTGCCATCATGAGTATTTAGTACTACGGCTTCTACGGCATCGCGTAAGTCATCGGGGATGTCGGCATAAATAGCGAGTTGGCCAGCATTAACGATACCCATAGACATACCAGCTTGAATGGCGTGATATAAAAAAACGGCATGTATGGCTTCTCTAACTGGGTTGTTGCCGCGAAATGAAAAAGAAACATTCGATACGCCACCGGATATCAGTGCATAGGGTAGGGTGCGTTTAATTTCTCGGGTGGCGTTAATAAAGTCTAAGCCATAATTATTATGTTCATCGATACCGGTAGCCACTGCGAAAATATTAGGGTCGAAAATAATATCTTCGGGTGGGAAATCAACTTGTTCGGTGAGAATTTTGTAGGCGCGTTGGCAGATCTCAATTTTTCGAGCTTGGGTATCGGCTTGGCCGTCTTCATCAAAAGCCATCACAATAACGGCGGCACCATAACGACGTACCAGCTTTGCATGTTTAATAAAGGCTGCTTCACCTTCTTTTAATGAAATGGAGTTGACTACGCCTTTACCTTGAATGCACTTAAGGCCAGCTTCTAAAATATCCCATTTTGAAGAGTCTAGCATGATAGGTACTTTGGCTATATCGGGTTCTGCTGCAATGAGCATTAAAAAGCGAACCATGGCTTCTTTTGATTCCAACATACCTTCATCCATATTGATGTCGATAATTTGGGCGCCATTTTCAACTTGCTGCTTGGCAACATCCAGCGCTGCTTCAAAGTTGCCTTCAATGACAAGGCGTTTAAAAGCGGCAGAGCCGGTTACATTGGTGCGCTCTCCAACATTAACAAAGAGCGACTCTGGGCCGATAGTCATAGGCTCAAGTCCTGCTAAGCGACATTTCTTTTCTATGATTGCTGGTATTCTGGGCGGGCAATTCTGGACAGCTTCAACGATCGCTTTAATATGTGCAGGTGAGGTGCCGCAACAACCACCAATAATGTTTAAATAGCCATTGTTAGCCCAGTCTGCGAGTTCTTTAGCCATAGCTTCGGGTGATTCATCATACTCACCAAACTCATTAGGTAGGCCCGCATTAGGATGGGCAGAGACGTGTGCATCTGAAATATTGGATAATTCAGCAATATATTGACGTAATTCTTTAGCGCCTAATGCACAATTAAAACCAAATGAAATAGGATTTACGTGCTTTAATGAATTCCAAAAAGCGGCAACGGTTTGGCCAGACAGTGTTCTACCAGAAGCGTCAGTAATAGTGCCCGAAATCATAACCGGTAATTTGTAACCGATAAGCTCAAAGTAAGTCTCGACAGCAAAAATGGCCGCTTTGGCATTTAAGGTATCAAAAATAGTTTCTATGAGAATGATGTCAGCGCCGCCGTCTATGAGTCCACGCGTCGCTTCAGTATAGGCATCAACGAGTTGATCAAAAGAAATGTTACGGAAGCCTGGGTCATTAACATCAGGCGACATAGAGGCTGTGCGATTGGTTGGACCTAGGACGCCGGCTACAAAGCGAGGTTTGTGCGGCGTTTTTTGCGTGTATTCAGCAGCGGCTTCCTTGGCTACACGAGCAGATTCAACATTGATTTCGTAAGCTAGCGACTCCATTCGATAGTCTGCCATCGCAATACAGGTCGCATTAAAGGTATTAGTTTCGACGATGTCTGAACCCGCTTCAAAATAAGCGCTATGTATGGCTTTGATGATGTCGGGTTGGGTTAATGATAATAAATCATTGTTTCCCTTAAGGTCAGTGTCCCATTGAGCAAAGCGTGCGCCACGGTAATCTTTTTCATCTAGTTTATAACTTTGGATCATGGTGCCCATAGCGCCATCAAGAAATAAAATTCTTTGGGACAGTTGCTGTTTAAATAAGTCTATTTTATTCATTGATTGTGCCGTGGGATGTTTGGTAGCCAGAATATAATTATTGCTTAAACAGCAAGCTGGCATTATTATTTTTATCGCTATACATAGGAGATGAGCATGTCAAAACCAACGATGACTCAAGTATTTAAGAGTGTTCTTTCTGCTTTTATTGGAGTACAAAGTGAAGCTAATAGAAAAAGAGACTTTGAGTATGGGTCTTTTTCAAATTATATTATTGTGGGATTAATAGTTACTGTATTGTTTGTGGGAGCGGTCATGTTGTTAGTTTCTTCTATCGTATAAGTAACTTCATTAATCTATTGTGGTTATAAAAAGCTCAAGCGGCGCCTGAGCTTTTTATATACTAGGTGCTTTTGTTATTCAGGTGATTTAAAACTTTCTTTTATTTTTTGAAGCATCTCTATAATGCCGCCGAATAAATTAGCGACAGATAGGCTCTCTTTAGTAATGAATTTAAGGCGTAAGAAGGCGATGATGCCAAAGCTCATAATAGAAGGGGATAGCTCGTCATAAAGCGATTTTAAAATGCCGGAAAAGCCTGTGAAATCACCCTCATTTTTTCTGTCAGCGCCATTAATGGCCTCATAAGCAATACCGCCTTCGCTGGATCTTGCAGATTCCAAAATAAGGATATTGATGTATTGGAATAAAAAAACCAAGAAGAAAAATAAAATGGCGCCACCGGCAACCCACATTATTACATTTGACACCTTTGCTTTCATAGCCGACTGATAAATCCAGATTGCTATAAAAATCATAATCATACCGCTAATCATAAGTTATACCTCTGTTAAGTTGTTTTAATTATAGTTTTGTTAGGAAAAAGTAAGTAAACGGACATTTTAAAGTCATTTTCGTATTATCTTTTTCGATGACTTTACAAGATTCATACTTTTCTTGCCCCGGCGTTGTCTGTTTTTTGATGCCGCCGTCTTCGATTAAGTATTTAATAGTTATTTTCATCTCTTTGGTTCTGCCTACAGAATCAGTAGACGTTGTCAGTAAAGTGCCATCTTCTTTAAAGTCCCATACTGTAGTAACTGCTTTTTTCTCGCCATCTAGTTTAATGGCTTCAGCGTATAGTTTCCATTTTCCCAATATTTCAGAGTTACTTTGTAAAGCAACTTCGGCATTTGCTGAAAACGCAAAAAAAAGCGCCGCCAGAGTTAATATTTTAACGTATTTTTTCATTATTATTTTGCCCCTAGTCTTTGACTTCAAAAAACAGAATTGAAACTATACCACATCAGTTCTCGAGCATTAACAACAATAGTTCGTTATAGGTACATTATGTTGATATTTTATTGGCAGTCAAGAATAAGCCTTGACTTTAATTCAACCTCAAGTATTATGCAGCCTCCGCTTGCTATGAATTTAGCAGTTTTTTATAAAAATATTTGGTAGGAGATACATACATGGGTTTTATTTTAGATCTAACTGAAACATTAAAAACACCAGCTGGCATGGTTGGCGCTGTTGTAGTTATTGCCGCTGTGTATGCGTTATTGAAATGGGTATTTGCTCCACATCCAGACGACGAAAAATAAGAATACTTAACCGTTTTCGGTTTACCGTAGGCTACTATCTATTCTTAAAGAATGGTTAGTGGCCTTATTTTTATGTAATTTTCCAGTATTAACTTGATAAACGTATTATAATTTACACATTTTTTTTAATGAAATGTATAAGTTTATAGTCACAAAAATTATAGAGCTTCAAGCTAAACAAGTCCCAGCAGTCGGCATTGGACTTTTTCGTTTTTTATATGGCTTAGTCACTTTGCAGGAAATCATTTTCCTGTTGTATTTTAACCACCTAATTTTCGATCCTATACCTTATATAGATATCGAATTTCCTATGATCCCCTTTTTTCTATGTCTTTGGGGTATTATTGCCAGTTTTATTGTTGTCGGCTACCGTTATCAATTTGCGCTTATCAGCAATTATGTTTTTTGGATAATTTTCGTTAATTTCACGACTATGCAGCGTGACTTTGATGGAGGTTTTGACTCATTCATGATCGGAGCTGGATTCTTTCTGCTATTTATGCCGGGAGACCGCGCATTTTCATTAGATAATCTTAGATATAAGCTCAGTACACCGTTTAAACATTACAGTAGTTATGCGAAGCCTTTATCGTCTAGTCTTGCCTACTATATCCCTGTTTTAATTTGTCTAGGTTTTTTGTATTTTGACTCAGCCGTCCATAAGATGTTTGCCGAGCACTGGCGTAATGGTTTGGGGTCTTGGTTGCCCTCAACACAACCTTATTATGTATCAGCTATTGATATGTCGTTGCTGCTCAATAATGAGATACTTGAAAAAATCATAGGCTATACCATTTTGGTTTTTCAATTTAGCTTTATCTTCTTCTTTTCGAAGCGCCATTTTCGTAGTATTTATTTAATTGTTGGCTTAGGATTGCATTTAGGCATTACTTTATCATTAAATATTTATCCCTTTGGTATGGGGATGCTGATATTTTATGTGCTACTTGTTCCTTTTAGTTGGTGGCGAGCATTAGCTGAGTTAATAACGGCTAAGGAACCTACATTAACGGTGTTTTTTGATCAGCAATGCCCTTTATGTAATCGTACTGTGCTTATACTTAATCATTTCGATATTTTTCATTGTATAGACTTTAAGAGTGCTCAAACCTATGTGAGTCATTATCCTGCTATGGCGGCTATAACGTCTGAGAGTTTATTGCTGGATTTATACGCCTTAGATGCTAATGGTCGTATTTATTCAGGCGTTGATACTTATAGTCAAATTTTGCGGAAAATGCGTTATCTTTACCCAGTAGGGCTATTTTTAAGCTTACCTGGCATTCATTTTCTTGCTGTAAAAAAATATCGCGCTATTGCTGACTCACGTAGTCGAGTTATTTGTTCTTCGGATTGTGTGGTCAGTAATAACTTGCATGATAAGACGTTGTATCATCGTTTTTTTGAATGTTTTGCTATAAAAAAACCTAAAGCCTTTTCCAGAAAGCTGGCCCGAATACTCATTGCTATTAGTGTGTTACAACTTAATAGCACAATCCATTATGGGCTTATTTATAGGTTGGATTTAGATCTTAAGAACAATGCTATCAGTGCGTCGATTGCTGAGGCCAGTAATGCGCTTATTATGGTGTCATTGACCTTTTTAGGGATTACGCCACATGCACTTTATCTGCATGATCATTTTGCTGGCTATGACCATATTTTAGCGATTACCTATACGGATAAGAATGGCGTTGAACAATGGTTACCGTTTGTTAATGAGCAAGGGAGATTGCTTGCTCCAAATTGGGGGAGAGTTCATTCTATGTGGGCTAATATTGCCGTTACTCCGACCATTAACAACGTACGTTTACAAAAGTTTATTATGAAAGTGACGGCTTTTTGGGGGCATAAAACAAATTTGAATTTAGATAATACTGTATTTCATATACAGCTTAAAAAAATTGAGGCCCCGTTTTATTGGGTTCCTGATCAGTTACATAAGAATTTTTCGGCGCCATGGGTGACTATCGGTAGCGTAAATTGGAGGGCGAATGTTATTTCTTTCGACTTACCAGAGAATATCAATTCCTTGTAATTGTTATTAGCAGATAAGATTAAAGCAACTTTTAGTATTGCATCATCGATGTAGTAATGATATAAAATGCCTGTGCTTTTAAATTGGCGCAAATAAAAATAATTTAAACCCCTTTGGAGGATATAAATATGAAAAAGATACTTGCACTTTTAGCCCTAGCTCTTATGATTGTTGGCCTATCTGGCTGTATGGATGATC
>CAIVGC010000126.1 GCA_903905335.1 uncultured Methylococcaceae bacterium | reverse complement strand
ATTTCAGCGATATGAAGCTAACTTGATCTTATTTTTCACATCCCTGTGCTCTGGATCCCGGCAATCCCTGCCGGGATGACGCGACTTTTACTTGTGTAGATACCTATGGTAAAAGGGTAACAACAATACTTTCACAGTCTCGACAGCGAACCCCATTATTGTACTCTTGGTTCATTTAGCGGTAGTGGCATCTAAGGCTAAATTCAATGTGAGTACATTAACGCGTGCTTCTCCTAGAAAGCCCCATTGGCGGGATTGGGTGTTGGCAGCAACCAAGGTGCGAAGATTTTCCGGCTTTATATTTCTAGCCTTGGCCACGCGATTGATTTGATAGTCCGCAGCCGCAGGACTGATATGTGGATCTAAGCCACTCGCTGAGCCCGTAATAAGATCGACTGGAACGGGGGCCTTATTTCCAGGATCGGCGTCTTTTAAAGTCTGGAGTCTAGCTTTAACGCCATCAATCAAGGCTGGATTGGTAGGGCCTAAATTGGAACCACTGGACGCCCCCGCATTATAGGGAAAAGGCGCAGTTGCGGAAGGCCGTCCCCAGAAATGCTTAGGATCATTGAAGGCTTGACCTATCAGAGCAGAGCCAGTCACTTTGCCTTGAGCATCGGTCATCAGACTGCCATTCGCTTGAATCGGAAATAGCCATTGCGCGAGTCCTGTCAACAGTAGCGGATAAATCACGCCGGTTAACAGCGTTAATAATCCAAACAAAATAATAGCCGGTTTCAAATGCTTAATCATGATTAACTCCTTTATACTAAACTTAGCGTGACCAGAAGCAGGTCTATCAATTTTATGCCTATAAAGGGCACTATCAATCCACCAAGACCATAAACCAGTAAGTTATTTTGTAGCAGCTTGGCTGCACCGACGGGCTTGTACTTGATGCCCTTTAAGGCCAGCGGAATGAGCGCCACAATGATCAGCGCATTGAATATTACCGCCGATAAAATGGCGCTAGCCGGTGTCGCCAAGTGCATGACATTTAATACGTTTAGCACCGGATAGGTGCTTGCAAAAGCCGCTGGAATAATCGCAAAATATTTGGCCACATCATTGGCGATGCTGAAGGTAGTTAAGGCGCCACGCGTCATCAGCAGTTGTTTGCCTATTTCAACGATTTCGATGAGTTTAGTTGGGTTAGAATCAAGATCTACCATGTTGCCGGCTTCTTTAGCGGCTTGAGTGCCGCTATTCATGGCGACGGCGACATCGGCTTGAGCTAAAGCCGGCGCATCATTAGTGCCGTCACCGGTCATCGCTACTAAACGCCCTTCGGCCTGATATTTCCGTATGAGTTGTAACTTCATTTCGGGTGTTGCTTCGGCTAGAAAATCATCTACACCAGCTTCGGCGGCAATAGCGGCAGCGGTTAGGCGATTATCGCCAGTAATCATAATGGTTTTAATGCCCATTTGTCGTAATTCTGCAAAGCGCTCTTTAATGCCGCCTTTAACGATATCCTTGAGTTCTATTACACCAAGTACCCTAGTATTTTCAGCAACCACCAAGGGAGTGCTACCGCGACGCGCTACATCATCAACCAATTTCCGAAACTCTGTTGGGAAGTGGCCGCCTTGTTCTTCAACATAACTGCGTATGGCATCAGCTGCACCTTTGCGAATTTGTCTTCCTTGAATGTTCACACCGCTCATTCGGCTTTGAGCAGAAAAGTGTACAAATGTTGCTCCTAAAGCATTTACATCGCGTTCGCGTATGCCGTATTTTTGTTTGGCTAACACGACTACACTTCGACCTTCGGGGGTTTCGTCAGTCAGTGAGGCTAATTGGGCGGCATCGGCTAGTTCCTTATCTGTTACGCCTTTAACGGCTATAAAAGCAGCCGCTTGTCGATTGCCTAAGGTAATAGTGCCAGTTTTATCTAAGAGTAAGATATCGATGTCGCCAGCGGCTTCTACAGCTCGACCCGAAGTCGCAATGACATTTTTTTGCATCATCCTGCCTATGCCAGCAATCCCGATGGCTGATAATAAGCCGCCGATAGTGGTTGGAATTAAGCAAACTAAAAGGGCTACCAATACCGTAATGGTAATAGGTTGCCCAGAAACTGACGTTTCTACTGCGTATAGAGAAAAAGGTAATAAGGTCACGGTCGCCATCAAAAAGATTAAGGTTAAGGCAACCAGTAATATCGTTAAAGCGATTTCATTGGGGGTTTTTTGGCGTTTAGCGCTTTCCACCATAGCAATCATTCTATCTAAGAAAGAATCGCCAGGATTAGCGGTAATGCGCACCACCAGCCAATCAGATAATACTTGGGTGCCACCGGTCACTGAACTAAAGTCACCACCCGATTCGCGAATCACTGGTGCACTTTCACCGGTGATAGCACTTTCATCCACTGAGGCTACGCCTTCAATGACCTCACCATCACCTGGTACAAAATCACCGGCTTCTATTAAGACCAGATCACCGCAGCGTAACGTGGAGCCAGAGGCTAAACTAATATTGGCTCCGTAATGAGCAGCATCAAGTTTTTTGGCGCTGATATCACGTTTGGCTGTGCGTAAAAAGGCAGCTTGTGCTTTGCTGCGACCTTCTGCCACTGCTTCGGCAAAGTTGGCAAATAAGACCGTGACCCATAGCCATAGACTGACGGTTAAAATAAACGGTGCAGGATCTTGGCCTATATTATTTAGGGCTAACAGCCAAAGTAGCGTAGTTAGCAAACTGCCAAGATACACGACAAACATCACGGGGTTTTTCCACTGCTGTTGCGGTGTTAATTTAGCAAAAGCAGCGATAAGTGCTGTACTGAGTAGTTGTCGATCGAATAATGACTTTGAAGCTAAATTATTCATTAGTTAAAGCCCTGCATTTGAAGATGCTCAACTATTGGCCCTAAAGCCAGCGCGGGAATGAAGGTGAGTGCACCGACTAATAGGATGATGATAATTAATAAAGCGATGAACAAGGGCGTATGGGTCGGTAAAGTACCAGGGCCTACCGGCACGATTTTCTTTGCCGCTAAGGAGCCTGCGATAGCGAGTATCGGTATGGCCAACCAATAGCGAGAAATCAACATTGTTAAGCCGAGTAAAGCATTATAGTAGGGCGTATTAGCAGAAAGCCCAGCAAAGGCACTGCCATTATTATTACCGGCTGAAGATAAGTCATATAATATTTCGCTAAAACCATGAGCGCCAGGGTTTAGAATTCCGGCTTTGCCTGCGTCTAGCATAACACTAAACGCTGTGCCTCCTAAGATCATTAAGGGAGGAATCAAGATCACTAGCGCAGCCATTTTTACTTCAAAAGATTCAATCTTTTTGCCTAGATATTCAGGTGTGCGGCCTATCATAAGCCCTGATACAAAGACGGCAATAATGGCAAAGATAATCATGCCATACAAGCCTGAGCCTACGCCGCCGAACACGACTTCACCCAGTTGCATTAATAATAAAGGCATCATGCCGCCTAAGGGTGTAAAGGAATCATGCATGGCATTCACCGAGCCATTAGACGCCGCGGTAGTTGCTACCGCCCATAGCGCCGAATTGGTGATGCCAAAGCGTGTTTCTTTACCTTCCATGTTGCCGCCAGTTTGGTCTATATTTAAAGCGGTTAGGGCAGGGTTGCCACTTTGTTCCGCTGACAGGGTAAAAAAGGTGAATGTGATAAAGATAATACTCATCACCGCTAAAAGTGCCCAGCCCTGACGAGTGTCACCGATCATCTTGCCAAAGGTATAACAGAGTGCAGCGGGTATTAGTAAGATCGCCAGTAGTTCTAAGAAGTTGCTTAAGGGCGTGGGGTTTTCTAAGGGGTGGGCTGAATTGACATTAAAAAAGCCACCGCCATTAGTACCCAATTGTTTAATAGCGACTTGAGATGCCGCAGGTCCTGCTGCAATTTTTTGTAGCTGGGTAACTTCGCTAGTTAAGCTGGCTTTACCTTCAGCATTCTGTGACGAGGTCTCATAATGGATGGCTTCAACTAAGGGTACAGTTTCATAAGCACTAAATGTTTGCACCACACCTTGCCCTACTAACGCTAAAGCCAGTATCAACGATAATGGCATTAATATATATAAGGTGCTGCGGGTTAGGTCGACCCAGAAGTTACCAATCAAGTCAGTATTGCGTCTAGCAAAGCCTCTGATTAAAGCGACTAAAGTGGCCATGCCGGTTGCAGCGGAAAGAAAATTCTGTACCGTCAAGCCTAGCATCTGCGTTAAATAACTTAAGGTGGTTTCTCCACTATAGCTTTGCCAGTCGGTATTGGTGGCGAAACTAACGGCAGTGTTGAAGGCTAAATCAGGACTTACATTAGCTAAGTGTTGTGGATTGAAAGGCAATGAAGCTTGAAAGCTTTGCAAGGCAAATACGCTAAGTGTTCCTAACAAGTTAAATAGCAACATGGCGATGGCGTAATCGGTCCACGGCATTTCTTGTTTAGCTTGTACGCCACTTAGGCGATAAAGCCAGGCTTCAACAGGCGCTAATAAGCGATTTAAGCCTGCGGGTTCATCTTCATAAATGCTAGCCATATAGCTGCCTAGTGGCTTAGCCAAGATCAGCACTGTGCCTATATATACCATAATCTGTAGCGCACTATTCGCGTTCATTAAAATTTCTCCGGATAAAATAATACGGCGAGCAGATAGATAAAAACAAGTAGTGCTAATCCTGCGCTTAATAGATAAAGCCAATTCATGAAGGTCTCCTAAGTTTTTGCAGTTTTCCTATTAGGCGCCATGTAAATCGTCATTCTGGCAGGTCTATGCCGGAATGACGATTGGGGTTATAACAGACTCTTAATTTAAATAATGATAGCTGAGTGAGAGTTGATTCTAGTTAATAAAATGTCAAGCTCAGTCTACTTCGTTTACTAGGAAAAAAAACCGTAAAATTTTACGGTGAATAAGTGGCTATAGCTTAGGTAGCACAAAAGCATTGAAAATTAGTTTAAAGCTGTTAAAGTCAGGCGGCTTGGTAAGAGGATCTAGCTGACTAATAGCTAATTTTTAATATTTAATGAATGAGAATGAATGATGTCTGATTATAAAAAATACATTTGTGATGTGTGTGGCCATATTTATGATGAAGCTGAAGGTGATATCGATAGCGGTATTGCCCCGGGTACTTTATGGGCAGATATCCCCGAACTTTGGAGTTGCCCTGAATGTGGCGTAGATAAAGATGATTTTACTTTATTAGATTAAATTCTTATCTAGCTGAGTTATCATGACTTCGAACCGTTATTCTGATGTTGAATGTGCTGCAGTTTATCGCGCTATTTATGAGCGGCGCGACATGCGTCATTTCTTATCAGAGCCTGTCGCGCCTGAGGTGTTAAGTCGTTTACTTGATGCAGCACATCATGCGCCCAGTGTCGGCTTTATGCAGCCGTGGCGGTTTGTTCGGATTACTTGCCCTGAGTTACGGTTGGCTATTCATGCTTTAGTGGAACAAGAGCGTCTAGCAACCGCTAAGGCTTTAGCTGAGCGCGAAGATGAATTTATGAAGCTGAAAGTAGAAGGCATTATGGATTGTTCGGTGATCTTAGTTGCCGCACTTTGCGAACAACGTGAGCCTTATATTTTTGGTCGTCGTACTTTGCCAGACATGGACTTAGCTTCATTATCTTGTGCTATACAAAATATGTGGCTTGCCGCTCGTGCCGAAGGTTTAGGCATGGGTTGGGTGTCAATGTTTGACCCAGAAGCATTAAAAATTTTATTAAACATGCCTGCTGACAGTCAGCCTATGGCGATATTGTGTTTAGGTCATGTCGCTAAGTTTTATGATCTACCCATGTTGCAACAAGAGCAGTGGACTGAGCGTCGTGATTTACAAACTGTATTATTTGAAAATTCTTGGAATACTCCGTGCCCTTAGATTTTGTTATCGCTACACCCTCATCCCTACTTAAAGCCGCATTACAAAACAAAATAGATCAAAAAACCAAGCCTTTAGGCGCCTTAGGGCAGTTAGAATCATTAGCTTTACACATCGGTTTATGTCAAAAAACTTTAACACCTAGGCTACACAAAGCTTGTCTGCTTATCTTTGCCGGTGATCATGGCATAGCTAGTGCCGGTGTAAGTGCTTATCCGCAATCGGTGACTGCACAAATGGTTGCTAATTTTTTAACAGGTGGTGCGGCAATTAATGTATTTGCACGGCAACATCAGTTGAAATTATTAGTGGTTGATGCCGGTGTTAATGCCGATTTAGCCGATCATCCCCAGTTAGTCGCTGCAAAAATAGCCAAAGGTACAAAAAGCTTTCTTAAGACTGCAGCTATGAGTGCAGAGGCTTGTAGGTCGGCTTTAGATACTGGTGCAGCACTGGTTTTGCAACAATATGAGCTAGGCTGTAACTGCATCGGTTTTGGTGAAATGGGCATAGGCAATACCTCATCTGCTGCCTTGTTGATGCACTGTTTAACAGGGTTACCATTAGCGCAATGTGTAGGTCGTGGCACAGGTTTAGATGACCTGCAATTACAGCAAAAGCTTAGTATTCTGCAACAGGCTTTAACTCAT
>CAIVGC010000125.1 GCA_903905335.1 uncultured Methylococcaceae bacterium | reverse complement strand
TGTACATCCATGTACTCTGGATCCTTTGCAGTCCATGCCGGGATGACGAATGTGATGTTTTTCAGATGCTTATAAGATTTGTATTGATCGGTCTTATTTTTATTTAGGAAAGATGTCTAATAATTGGCTACCAATTTAAGACGGGACACTTAGCTTAATCATTCACTTTTTAAACAGGGCTCTAAGCACAGACAAAGGGCGAAAGGCAAAGGGTTAAGTCTAGTACCTGTCACGCTTTAAGTTGGTAGCCCAATAATTTAACTGAAATCTGTGTGCCTTTGCCAGGAGCCGAGTTAAGATAAAAGCTAGCACCTATCACTTCAGCCATGTCCTGCATGTTTAATAAGCCTAAGCCTAAGCCTAAGCCTAAGCCTAAGTCATCGGCCCCAGTATTTCTTAACTGGTTAAAATCAAAGCCGATACCATTATCATTGATGGTCAAGGTAATCAAATGCGCTTGTTTACTAAGTGTCACTATAATGGATGTAGCCTTTGCATGTTTAAGGCAATTGGTTAGCGCTTCTTGAAAAATACGAAAGAGCTGCGATTCTACTTCTAGGGGGTATCTCTCGTTATGATTTGCGCAATCAAATTGAACTGCGATATTTGTTCGCTTTGTAAACTGTTGTACATAGCTGTCTATGGCCGTCGCTAATCCTGAGTAATCTAGCAAAGGCGGTCGCATTTCCGTACAGATGTCACGGATGCTAAAGGTTGTATCGGCAATCAATGCTAGGGTATCTTCGATACGTTCCAATAAGTCTATGCTATTTTCTTGAGATAATGTATGGGCTATCACTTTCAAATTAATGTTAATGGCCGCTAGATTCGGACTGGTGCGATCATGTAGTTCACTAGAGATTTTCTGCCGCAGATGCTCCTGTGAAGACACTAAATGACGAGCAGCTATCTCAAGTTCATTTGAGTGTTGCAAGCGATCGTTTGCCATTTTTTTTTGTTCGGTCAGGTCGTAGAGTGTGGAGCGGCTCATGAGATAATAACCATGCTTATCATATACTGCCGTTGAACTGATCAGTGCGGGGAATGTTATGCCATCTTTGCGTATGAGTTCTACTTCCAAATCATGTTCTTCGCCGCATTTTTGGAATTGTAGAAAGTTGTGCTGAAAATTTTCAAACGAACTACTTGACAACATATCTTGGAATCTATATTTGCCGATGATTTCGTGCTTATTATAGTTCAGCCATTTGAGGGCAGTTTTGTTGATATGTAGAAAGAAGCCGTTGATATCTAGGGAATAATATCCGCAAGGCGCATATTCGTAGAATTCATTAATCTCCTTGGCGTAACGGCTGATCTTTTCGTGGTTTTTTAGCTGATTTTTCTCGTTAGTCTTGCGGTCAGTGATGTCCATCCACATCGCCACGAAGTGGTCTCTTGTTGATTGATAGGCAATACAATCATACCAACGATGGTTGAACTGAAATAGTTGCTCAAAGTGAGTTTGTGTTCCAGTCTGGGTTACAGTGGCAAATGTTTTGATCCAGTCAAAGGCATAGTTTTGTATATCTGGAAAAACCTGCGTAGCCAATTTATTTTCTGGATTAAGACTGAACAAGTTTATAAAGGCTTGGTTAACATTAATAAATTGGTAATCGATAGGCTTTCCTGCCTTATCGTAAAGCATTTTGCAATCGGTGATGCCAAAAGAACTTTTGTCGAACAAAAATTGAAACTTCTGTCCTGAGTCAAACAGTAATTTATCAGTCTGTCTTCGTTGGCTGGTATCGCTGAGCACGAAGCGGAATTCAACTTCGCCTTGTGTGTCATAGGTGATGGCTCCTACTATTTGCGCCCAGAATAAGCTGCCGTCTTTTTTTACCATCCGCAGTTCACAGTCTGTTGATGCACTAACGAGCTTAAGTTGTTGACGATAAAAATAGTAAATATCTTGATCTTCTTTAAAGATGAAATCTGTGATCGGCCTATTAAGCAGTTCAAATGGCTGCATACAAAATAATTTGGCGGCAATGAGATTGGCTTGCAGAATCAACTGGGTGTTGTTAACGGTGCAGTAAGCTATAGGTGCCTGATTATAGAGGTCAACATAACGTAAATACGAGGCATCTCTTTCTATCTGAGTCTGGAGCAATTCATTAGCCTGCATTTCCAGCTCAATCTGATGTGTCTGTAATTCGTAGAACAAGGCATATTGTTCTTGTAAGGACAATAACTCAAACTCAAGCAGTGACGGTGGGGCGTTTTTTTGTAAATAGGCAGCGGCCTTATTTTGTAGGCTTAATTGCTGACTTTTCAAAGAGACATCATTATCTGAATATTTCATGTGTTTGATTATTTTTTAGTCCTGTAGGTTGGGCTAACGGCTGTATCGTTAACCCAACAATGCTCGGCCATAATGTTGGTTTGCGAAAAGCTGCAGCCCAGCCTAGGCTGCTAAAAGTGCAAAAATGTATGAGGCGATTAATATCTCTTAAATACGCTTTCCAGCATCTTGATAGACTTTTTCTTTATCCCTTTTGCCGGTAGCAATAACCGTCACGGATACAATATTATCATCTACTCGATATACTATTCTATAACCCAATTGCCGATGTTTTATTTTATGCTGCCATCTAAGTTATTCCATTCAATAAGTGCCAGTTCATGAAATCTTAACTTATAGGTCATTAATACTTAATTCGATAAATGGCCCATTTACTCGTCCCATAACTAATTGTTTATCTTCTAAATCTTCAAATTTGCTAATAGACTTTCATAGAATGCCGCAGAGCTCAGCGCGGCAAACGAGAATAAAAAGACGTTACTGCGTAACATCAGTTAATAATAGATATCTTTCCTAAATATGACTCTAAGTGAATCATAGTGGTAAGTCGTCATTCCGGCATGGACTGCCGGAAACCAGTTGCCATGGATGACAATAGGTCGTATCACTGTAAGTTTCATGATAAGAATTCTACTATACGATATGTACATCCATGTACTCTGGATCCTTTGCAGTCCATGCCGGGATGACGAATGTGATTTTTTTCAGATGCTTATAAGATTTGTATTGATCGGTCTTATTTTTATTTAGGAAAGATGTCTAATACAGATTCGGTCGCGTCATTGTAAAGAAATTGGATTTATTGCCCTTTAACGATGCTGTCATTGAGGGCAATGACAGGCTTAACTTGCAAAGATATAAGGCAGGTAGCCCCCATATAGAGCTTTCAACTGTCTAACGAAAGCGCTCGTAAGGGGGTAAAAATTGACGGTATGGGGGCATATACGCTTGTATCTGCCCCTTAAGAGCGCTTTAATATGTTAAACGAGAGCTGGGTTACCCCCCATATAGACTTTTATCTTGCAAAGTTAAGGGTCTATATGGGGGGTAAGAAGGGCAGGTTTAGCTGGTTTTTACGGCTACCCACTTAAAGCGTGACAGCTACTAGACTTAAGCCTTCGCCTTTCGTCCTTAGTCTGTGCTTAGAAGAATCCTGCCTTAAGTTGGTAGCCGTATCGTTTTAATGCAGATTGAATATTAGTGTATATGTACTTCGCGAGTTTTTGTGGTATCGCTTCTACGTAAAGTGTAGCTGGTTGCTTTGTCGGCAGCCATGGGCGAGCCATCTTTATTAAGTTGAATCAGAGTGCCTTCATCTTTAATAAAATATTGTTTTATGCTGACATCAGCATTGCGTGGCGTTAAGGTAACGTTATGTTTTTCCTCATCCCAGGTGTACTTGCCTTTTTCATAAAACTCTTTTGAAGATTCTTGTGCTGGCTGAGTGACGAGTAAATAAAGATTATTTTGCTTTAAAGACAGTGTCGCTTTAATGCCATTACAACTTTCACAAGGTAGAAAGCCGTAGAAAACACCATGAAATTCTTGGCCTTTTTCTATTGGCGCCATATGGGTTGAATGGTCAGCATTTTGTTCAAGGCTTTTAACTCGCGCTTTAAGATAGTTTTCTTGAGCACTTAAATCGGTTGCAGCCATCAGAATATGGGTGGGAAGTAGGCTGATAAAAATAACAACTAGACTTTTTTTAAACGATTTTTTAAATCTTGGCATATGAATTTCTCTTTTTGATGATTCGAGCTTGCTGATAAAGGTAATAGTCTAAAGTTTACGCTGAAAATAGTACTTTTAAAACAATCTACGCATCGTTCAGATTAACTCAAATGAAATTAAATAAAATAATCAAGGGTAGCTCACAAAATTAGACTAGATTTAAACAAACTAAGCGTTATCCTCTGCACTTGAGCAAGGCTGTAGCTGCAACAGTTTGTTAAATCTTAATAGTCAAGATAGCTTAAAAAACTAAGGTGTCAATATTTTTTCAGATGCTTAGTGTTTTTTAGTTTTCTGTGATATCTGGTATCAGCCCTTGATTATCAATGGCTACAATGCCTTTAATTAACAGAATCTACCGGTTTTTCTTTTGGGGTGAAGCTGTCTTCTTCGAAGGAAGGTGCTTTATTAATTCCTGAGCTCAATCCTTGATTATTAGTCATTTGATCGCTAGCAGCAGGAATTGAAGTTCCGGCTACATTCGATGAAATGCTTTCTACAGCAGAAACACCCTCTTTATCTCCTGAAACAATATCATTTGCTGTAGGCTCAGCAAGAACGCCTGCGGGGCTGATAACGCCAATATCTTTAGTTTTTAATAAGATTTTAACGTCTGGACCTAATACCACCGAAAAGTCGGTTGAGGCAATGACCTGCTTAGTGAATCTATCAACAGCCCGTATCGTAACGTAAGTATTTTGCTTGCCAGGTGCATAAACGCCTCCCACTATGACTACTGATTTATATTGTTTTAAACGATTTTTATCATTTTCTGAGAGTAAGATCTCACCATCGTCTTTCATCATAAAAAGATCGGCGGGTAGGTCCATACCAATGATTTGATAACCGGCATCATGCAATGAGGTCGCTATTTGATTGGAAATAATGCGACCAAATGAAGATGTTTCTTTAAGATTTTTAACATTAAGTAAGGTACTTACCAAAATCAAAGTATTTTTGGGCATTTTTCGAGTGAATTTATCTTGAAGTTCGCTAGAGGCTTTGTAGCTAGCTTCAACTAGATCGGTATTAAGATAGCTTTGTGTTTTATAGGAACGATAAGCTGAACTACATCCACTCAAGGTGATAATACTTATTAGTAAAGTAAGTGCGGTGATTTTTTTTAACATGAATAGGCTCCTCAGTTATTAAGTAGTGTGATATAAACCTTTGTCTTTTCGATTAGTCACGGTGGTGAATGATAATAAACAGAAGTATTGCGACTAATGTTTAATACTAGCCCATTGGTGTCTTGGTTGCAAGTGTGGTGTTAGTATGGCTTGATGTTTTAAAGTCGAGCTGTTTTCAAAGTGGATTTTAATTTATTAATGTCATTATTACTAGCGTTCTTACTGTGGTGCGATTCTTAGTGGTGCGGGTATTATGGTCGGATGTTGCGCAGTAACGTCTGTTTATTCTCGTATGCCGCGCGGCGGTAGGAGGGCAGGAAGTAGCGGCAATCGAGCCGTCTTTTCTTTGGATACTTTCTAAAGGCTGCGCAAAAGAAAGTATCTTGCCTTAGTGTGCGATAACCCGATATAAAAATCGTCGCGATAGCGACCTCATTTGTGTTTTTTTATAATCCGCTGAATGGCTGCGTAAACATCAGTTAAGGTATTTAATGGCTGGAGGATTAATGTCGGACTTTATTTAATGAGTAAGCAATGCTAAAGTTATACACTATTAAATTACTGGGTATTTATTGATAATAACCAGTGATCAATAACCTCAATTACTTTTTAGGATACTCTCATGGCTTTTGAACTTCCTGCTTTACCCTATGCAACTAATAGATTAGTGCCTTATATTTCGGAAGAGACTTTAGACTTTCATCATGGTAAGCATCACCAAACTTATGTGACTAATTTAAACAATTTAGTACCAGGCACTGAGTTTGCAGATCTAACTTTGGAAGAGATTATTCGTAAATCTTCTGGACCTATTTTTAATAATGCGGCTCAAGTATGGAATCATACTTTCTATTGGAACAGCTTGACACCTGATGGTGGTGGTGAGCCAACGGGCGCTTTAGCTGATGCCATTAACGCTACTTTTGGTTCTTTTGCAAAATTTAAAGAAGAGTTTTCTAAGTGTGCCGTGACTACGTTTGGTTCTGGCTGGGCTTGGTTGGTAAAGAATGCTGATGGTAGTTTGGCATTAGTGAGTACTAGCAATGCTGGTTGCCCGCTAACAACAGGTCAAACGCCTTTATTGACATGTGACGTTTGGGAGCATGCTTACTATATTGATTATCGTAATGCTCGTCCAGCTTATCTGGAAGCGTTCTGGGCTTTAGTTAATTGGGATTTTGCCGCGGCTAATTTCGCTGGTTAATTTCACGCTTTAATATGTCCTTTAAAAACCTTCTGTGTCTTAAGGACATAGGAGGTTTTTTTATGCGCGTGATAAAATATTTTTTTAAAATTAAATACTAAGGCGGTAATGATGATTAAAAGATGCTTTTTCTTAAGTTTGCTATTGCCGCTCTTTGCTAGTGCTGGCATGGTTGTGCCGGAGGCTATTAAAGTGCCATATGAACAAGTTGCTAAATTGACAGTGCATGCAATAGGTGATCAGATTTATCAATGTGTTTTGCAGGATAATGTTTATGCTTGGCAAACGCAGGCGCCTGATGCCAAGTTATTCGACATGAAGGGTCAGATTGTTGGTAATCATTATTCGGGTCCAATATGGGAATATAAAGAGGGTAGTCGAGTTGTCGGTCGAGTTGTTAGTAAGCTTGATGTTGATTTAGGTGAATCAATTCCTTGGTTATTGGTAGAAGTCGTTGCGCATCATGGGGCAGGGATGTTTTCGGATATCAATTATATTAATCGAGTTAATACACGGGGTGGATTATCGCCGTCGTCTTCTTGCAATGCCAATCATCTGGGTAGTGAAAAGCGTGTGAATTATACGGCTGATTATATTTTTTATAGTGCCCGTTAAGTTCATTTACTGAACAGTCGTTTTTATTAGCTGACGTTACGCAGTCATTCAGCTGTTTATAAGAAACAAATAATGAGGTCGCTGTCGCGACGATTTTTGTATCGGGTAATCGCACACTAAGGCGAGATACTTTTTTTTGCGTCGCCAAAAGGGCTGCCAACTTAAAGCGTGACAGGTACTAGACTTAATCCTTCGCCTTTCGTCCTTTGTCTGTGCTTAGAAGAACCCTGCCTAAAATGGAACGATTAAGCTAGTGTCCCGTCTTAAATTGGTAGCCGCCAAAAGAAAGTATTCAAAGAAAAGGCGGCTCGATTGTCGCTGCTTCCTGCCCTCCTGCTGCCGCGCGGCATCCATGCCGCACCCCTTCGGGCTAATCCCAACAAAACCTGCGGTGCTCAACGCGGCAAACGAGACTAAAGCGACGTTACTGCGTAACGTCAGTTATTAAATTAGTTGCGGTCTAGTTTATTGGTCGCGAGTAGTTCTTGCATGAGCTATGGTCGGTTTTTTGGGTCTAGTAGAGGTCTTTTTTGTTCTGATAGTCGGTAGGGCGGTCTATAGTTAGATTTCTGCTATAAAATGTTAATTTTAAAGCTTTAATGTTTTAAACCTAACTGTGAATGTACTGCAATTTTTGCGAGATTGCGTTATAATGTTGCAAAATACTTTATATCCCCGCGCCACTACGCGCATCAAATACTCTACTACAGGTAAATCCATGTCCAATGATGTTTCAACATTACCCTCTTTCCGTGATTTAGCGCTGATTGAACCTTTGCTAAAAGCTCTGGAGGATGTCGGTTATGAAACACCTTCGCCCATTCAGGCACAAGTTATCCCACACATGCTCCAAGGCAAAGATGTTTTGGGTCAAGCACAAACAGGTACCGGAAAAACTGCAGCCTTTGCGTTGCCAATATTGTCACGTATTGATTTACGTAAAAAAGATCCACAAGTTTTGGTTTTAGCTCCAACAAGAGAGCTTGCCATACAAGTTGCAGAAGCATTTCAGCGTTACGCTACTCATTTAAAAGGCTTTCATGTGCTGCCTATTTATGGTGGTCAAGATTATAGTACTCAGTTGCGTCAGCTTAAGCGTGGTGCTCATGTGGTGGTCGGTACGCCAGGGCGAGTTATGGATCACATGCGTAAAGGTACCTTGAATTTGGACGGCTTAAGCGTTCTAGTTCTTGATGAAGCTGATGAAATGTTACGCATGGGCTTTATTGATGATGTCGAGTGGGTGCTTGAACAAACCCCAGATAATATTCAAATAGCGTTGTTTTCTGCGACTATGCCTTCGGTTATTCGTAAAATTGCTCAAGAATATTTAAATGAGCCTGAGCAGGTTACGATTAAAGTAACGTCTGCTTCAGCTGAAAATATACGTCAGCGTTTTTGGATGGTGAGTGGTGTACATAAATTAGACGCGCTAACACGTATTCTTGAAGCTGAAACGTTTGACGGCATGATTATTTTCGTCAGAACTAAGACTGCAACCATAGAGTTGGCAGAAAAATTAGAAGCGCGTGGCTACTCTGCTGCAGCTATTAATGGTGATATGTCGCAAGCCCTTAGGGAGCGAACTATTGCACATTTAAAAAATGGTAAGTTGGATATTTTAATTGCAACAGATGTTGCTGCTCGTGGATTAGATGTTGATCGTATTACTCATGTTGTTAATTATGACATTCCTTATGATACAGAGTCTTATGTTCATCGTATCGGCAGAACTGGACGTGCTGGACGCACAGGTGATGCGATTTTGTTTATTGCTCCTAGAGAAAGAAAGTTACTCGGTAATATAGAAAAAGCAACTAAGCAAAAAGTTGAAGAAATGGGCTTGCCTTCAACTGAGGTTATCAATAATAAGCGTATATCTAAATTTAAGCAGAATATTACTGATACCTTAGCTGCAGAAGAATTAAGCTTTTTCAGTCAATTGTTAGAGCAGTATCAGCAAGAACATAATGTTTCTGCTTTGGAAATCGCTGCTGCCTTGGCTAAGTTGGTGCAGGGAAGTACGCCTTTATTGATGCAAAATCTGCCTAAGAAATCATTTGAAAGTAGAGAAGACAGGCCGCAGCGTGAACGTGGAGATCGTGGCGATCGTGATTCGTTTTCTCAAAGAGAAGATAGACCGCAGCGCGATCGTAAAGCAAAGCCTAAGCGTGTATTTGGAGCGGGTGGAGCTGCGATTGAAATGGAAACTTTTCGTATCGAAGTTGGCCATACGCATGGTGTTAAGCCCGGTAATATTGTTGGCGCAATAGCTAACGAAACCGGAATAGACGGTGATCATATTGCTAGAATTAGAATCGAAGATCAATATAGTACTGTTGAATTACCAGCAGGTATGCCTAAAGAATTGATTGAAGAGCTTAAAAAAATAAGGGTTGCAGGACAGCAGCTTAATATCTCAAAACTGGATGATAGCGTTAAAAGAGCTAGGCCTGAAGATATAGTTCGTAGAGCAAAGCCAGAAGATGGTGGCGATGAGAAAAAAGTTGATAAAAGTAAAAAAAGAATGGGCTCAACATCAAGACGAGCAAAACCTAAGGCTGAATAGTTAAGCGTATCTAGTTAATAGTTTGTAGAGATGATATCGTTTTATAGCGGTATCATCTTAACTATTCATTGTTTGGTGGTAAGTTAAAAAAATAGCTTATAGTTGTAAAGTTATATCTCCCCGTTTTATAGATTGGACAATTAACATGAGTTGGTTGGCTATCTGCTTCATTTCAAAAAAAATCACATAAGAATCTACTTGTAGCTCAGAATTCATTGAGCAATTAATTGCTATGTTGCTTGCTCTGCTAAATTCCTGTGTATGGTCTTTTTCTGAGCTTTGCTTTCTTCTGGTATTTTAGGTGAGTTCAGCTGGGTTTTTGAGCACTAGATTAGTGTTAATGCGCAGGTTTGGTGAGTTGTTGGTGATGGTAAAAATAACGACATTCATCTTGGTGAGGCGATGATGCTAAGGCGGGTAACCAATTCGTCTTTAACTTAACTTAACTTAAGGCAAGACTTGGTGAATATATAGTAAGTGATAGGGCTTAGGGTTAATAGAATAAATTACAAAGAGGATTTAATTGAGGGCTGTAAAAGACAACCCAGCGACACTTAAAAGCATAAGTTACTTAAAGGTGCTTAACTTTAGCCTGCACATGCTCACATAAGGAGCAAAGCTGCGCAGGCTGTAGATAGTATTCTGGGTGTACGTAAGTCCTTTTATACTAATCATTATGTTAAGGGCTAACATAATGTTTTTAAACTTATTTTCCGTATTTTTTACGGAATTTATCAACACGACCTGCTGTATCAACAACGCGTTGTTTGCCAGTATAAAAAGGATGGCAAGAGGAGCAAACCTCAATCTGTAGATCCTTAGTTAATACCGAGCCGGTCAAAAAAGTATTGCCGCAACCACAGGTTACAGTAATTTGTTTATATTCTGGATGAATTTCTGGTTTCATATTACTTCCACATTACCCGTAAAGAGGTTACATACTTATTAAATAACTCGCTATAATACTTACTTCATCGGCTATTAGCAAGAATTGTTAAACTTATGCGCATCATTACTTTAAATGCTAACGGTATCCGTTCAGCAGAACGCAAAGGCTTCTTTATTTGGATGCAGCAACAAAATGCTGACATCATTTGTATACAAGAAACAAAGGCACAAATACATCAACTGGATAGCGATCCTTTTTGTCCCATTGGCTACCATTGTTTTTATCATGATGCAGAAAAAAAAGGCTATAGTGGCGTTGCGCTTTATTGTAGAAAACAACCTGATAACATTGTTAATGGAATAGGTTGGTCTGATGCCGATGCCGAAGGTCGTTTTATTGAAGCTCAATTTGGTAACTTAAGTGTGATCTCATTGTATTTGCCTTCTGGTTCCTCAGGAGAAGAGCGGCAAGCTTTTAAGTTTAGTTTTATGCAGCGCTTTGCGCCTTATCTACAAGCTTGTATAGAAAGTGGTCGAGACTATATTATTTGTGGTGATTGGAATATCGCCCATAAAGAAGTTGACTTGAAAAACTGGCGAGGTAATAAAAAGAATTCAGGCTTTTTACCTGAAGAACGTGCTTGGTTAGATGATTTATTTGTTGATGATCAATGGTTAGATGCTTTTCGTTTGGTCAATCAGGAAGTTGATCAATACACTTGGTGGTCAAATCGAGGGCAGGCGTGGACAAACAATGTAGGTTGGCGTATTGATTATCAAATTATTAGCGCAGCTTTGAAAGACAAAGTCATTTCTACTTCAATCTATAAAGACGAGCGTTTTTCAGATCATGCGCCCTTGATTATGGACTACGATATAACACTAATTTCTTAATCTACAGGCTTCTGTATGTCATTCCATGGAGCTACTTTGAATAAAAGTAACATCCCTGGAATTGCAATAACAAAGCACAGCAAAAAGAAAGCTTCCCAGCCTAGCCAGTCAACCAAATACCCCGTTGCGGCATTGGCAAAGGTGCGAGGTACAGCAGCTAAGCTAGTAAATAAGGCGAATTGGGTTGCGGTATAAAGTGAGTGGGTGGTGTGCGCAATAAAAGCTACAAAAGCTGCAGTACCTAAGCCTACGCCCAGTGCTTCAATACCAATAACTAAAGCTAAGATCGGTAAACTATGGCCTATCGTTGCTAGCCACGCAAAACCTAAAATAGCCAACATTTGTACTATACCAAAAAGCCATAGTGCGCGATTAATACCTAACTTAAGCATCCAAATGCCACCTAGTAAGCCTCCTATAACACTGGGCCATAAACCGGCGTTTTTTGCGACTAAACCAATCTCTGTTTTACTAAAGCCCATGTCTAAATAGAACGGAGTCGCA
>CAIVGC010000124.1 GCA_903905335.1 uncultured Methylococcaceae bacterium | reverse complement strand
GCTTGGAGTTTCTTTTCATCACCCTATCACCTGAATGACATTACCCCGGACTTTTTTCATGTATCTATCATGTCTAAAGTACCGGACAAAATTTATGGCGGTTTGATGCTGCATTATCAAATGAAAGCGGTATTTGGCATTCCTATGAGCTGGTTATCAGAAATCAGCCACTGTGACGAACCCAAACGCTTTGTTTATGAACAGCGTATTGGGCCCTTTAAATTTTGGAGCCATGAAGTGTGTTTAACTGAAACAGCAGACGGCATAGTGCTTGAAGATATTATGTTTTATGCAATGCCTTTCGGACGGCTTGGAGAACTCTTCAATACAGTCTTGATAGATCATAAACTTGAGCGCATATTTGATACTCGTCGCGACTATTTGGATAGTCAATGGGGCTTAAATCGTTAAATATTAGTTACTGCGCTGATTTTACGCAGTAACGTCATTTTATTCTCGTTTGCCGCGCCGAGCACCGCAGGTTTTGTTGGGATTAGCCCGAAGGGGCGCGGCATGGATGCCGCGAGTCGGTAGGAGGGCAGGACGCCCTCTCTACCGACCCCCGACAAAACCGAGGAGCGCCTTCGGGTGCGATAACCCGATACTAAATCGTCGCGATAGCGACCACATTATTTGTTTTTTATAAACAGCTGAATGGCTACGTAACATCATATACATCGTTAATTTAACGACAACACCCAATAACTGCGTCCTGGGTATTTAAGATCATAAACAGGCAATTCTTTAAAGCCTTGTTTACTATAAAGATTGCGCATACCATGAGCTTGCAGATCTGTTCGCCCTAGCCGATAATCAAACTGATGTCGGCGTAACTCAGTAAGTAATGTCGCAGACAACTGCTCTGCAACACCCAATCTACGATATTTTGCTCTTACTCCCAGACCACTGACATAAAAGGTTCGCTGCTGATTATTAGCCAAAACATCCAAATCATGACCACCGGAAATCTTTAAAAAAGTTTGATCACGAGGATCATCAGATTCAACTACCAGCTCCTGCCCCAGCATATAAGCAATTACATGACCATCTTGCTTATGCTTTGCGATAACCAGCATGGCATTCTTTCTCATCATTTCGACGCCTAGCCCAAACATGATTCTTGTCGCTGAAAAACGCTCATTCCAAGGTGGCTCGCTAAATACTTCGCAAATAATCTCTGCTAGATCTGAAATCAAAATGCCGTAATCATCTGCCCTTAAATCCGCCAGTGTTATGACTTGAACCTCAAAAAAGTCGGGCATATTTAATCAGGTTTTTTAGCTGATAATCGATACCAAATAAAACCTGAAATCAAAATTATTGGAAACAAAGTGACCGAAAACTCTGCCGGCGAACAACCCCGACCACAGTTAAATATCATGAGTAAAAAGAAAGCAATTAAAATGATTAAGGTGGTTAATATTTTCATGACACAATCTCCTAAAAATCTTTATATCCCTACCACTAGGGTTATAAAGTTATACAAGGATTTTCCACAAAAGCAACTTGCCCTAGTTGAACGAAAGGTAGGAAACAACGGAATCTAAGATAATGCTAGTCACTATAAAAAAAATAGTTATTCCTATTCTTTGTCTGTTACACATGACAGCCATTTTCTGGTGGACTTTACCTCGCAGTTTTGAAGCTATAATTACAGAAGATTTTAATCAATCGACTGGGGAAGCCAAGCTTTTTAATTGGCTTAGTTTTGCTAAAAATAGTTGGTCAACAAATCTATTAAACTATTACATTGATGCAACTGGCTCCCAACAATACTGGGACTTTTTTGCGCCACAGAGTCCAAAATTTCATCAATACTTATCGGTTTGTAATAGTCTAACCACCAACAATAAGTCTGGCGAAATAAACTGTAAAGGGCCTATTTTATTTAGCAATTTAAAAAATAACCTAGAGACCTTTGCTCTTTTTAGTCATAGCAGTCGTTATTATCGCTTAACAGAAACACTGATCAATTTAAACGATCCCCAATTGTTAAAGGCTTTTACGCATTATTATCAAACTCATCAAACTCACGACTTTACTTATAATGTTTCAGTTCTATTAGTAACTCATCAATTTGAACTCTATCCTGACCTTAAAGATTTGCCTAAAGCAGGTTACCGTATAGATAAAATACTTTGGCAGGATCATTAATGCAGTTTTACTGGAATAATTTTTGGTTTAAGTTAATTGACGCCAGACAATTTGCGGCCTTAAGGATTTTATTCGGTGGCTTATCATGCCTTTATTTCTTAGAGCTTTTACCTTATGTAGAAAGTCAATTTAGTCGTTTAGGATGGTTGGGAGATATTCAACAAATCGCTGGTCAAAATGGGGGCAGTTGGTCGATATTTTTTATCCATGTTAATTGTAATCCAACTAAATTAGCTTATGTCATTGTTAGCTTAGGAATATTAGCCTCCTTTCTTATGATGTTAGGGTGGCAGAGTCGTTGTGCTACTTTTATAGCATGGCTAATATGGGCGTCTTTGTGGAATCGAAACCCCTTATTTATGGATGGGGATGATGCGATACTTAAGATGATGTGTTTTTATTTAATGCTATCACCTTGCGCAAACTGCTGGTCGGTTGATGCCTATTTACAAAAAAAACCTCAACACGTTAAGGTATGGCCATTACGTTTAATACAATTTCAAATTGCCTTAATTTATTTTGTATCGGGCTGGGTTAAATTTCATAGTGAAGCCTGGGAAGATGGCAGTGTTATTCAATATATTTTAATTCATCCCGAATATTCACGATGGAATGGTTGGTTACTTATTGATTATCCATTAATTAAGACAGTATTAGCTGGACTTGCTTGGTTTATTAGAGACTGGGAGTTAGTTTTTCCACTATTACTGCTCAACCTATATACACGCAGATTGAGCCTTATAATAGGCATATTATTTCATTTAGGGTTATTAGTAAGCATGCATTTACGCTGGTTTCCTGTGATTATGCTTTCACTGTATCCCGCATTATTATCAAATAACCTTTTTATAGTCATTGAAAATAAGCTCCAAAAGTACAAGCGCAGTTTAGTTAACGCAATAGATTCTTAAGTTAGAATTGTCTTAAATTAGTCTGTTATTTTTACTAACCAACCACCTGTTCCTTTGCAATTACTTTGAGCATCTATAACAATTTTTGCATAAGTGCCTTTTAATTCAGCTGGTAGCGTTCCATGGACAGTCACACTGGTGCCGGTAGCTTTTGATCCAACTTCAATAGTAGCAGGTACTCCTTTAACAGTGACTTTAATCGTCTCTGGATGGGTATTTCCAGAGGCTCTAAAAGAGAAACTTGAACCTGGCTGAACTTCAGCTTTATCTTCTGGAATAAAATCAGTAAATCGGGGTTTAGTACAGGTATTTACACTGCCACTCCGACTGTTGTCACCCACACCGTAAGCCATTGCATCAGTAGCCACCAGCATTAAAATAAGTATCGTGAAACCATTATTTAGTGTCATTATAAAACTCCATCGCATTATTGTTATTGATACAAAGTATCTGAATTAACCTGATTGTCAAATGGGATAAATAGTTTGGCGCGCTGCTAATCTAAGTGCATTTTCAATTAACCATACTTCCTATTCATAATCTAAGATTACCTATATAACAACCTATCCCGTCCTAAAAATAGTTTTCACCACACAATAAAATAAATCAAAAAATAACCGGGGTTTGGTGTTGACGACTTAAAACCTTATGTTAAGTTAGATAAGATTGTGGCTTTTAACAGCAAACTCGAACATTGTGAGCTGAAAACCCTAGAAATAGTGTTATTAGCTAAACAATAAGGCGCTAATCTAAACCGAATCAGGGGCACAGAGACTCTAAGGGACTTGGTGTTATTTAAGATCAATACAAGATAACGGTAACGACTGCATGCTCTAGCGAAAAAACAGTATTTGATAAAAAACTACACCACACAGCCACAAACTTAGTTTCATAAATGTGCCTTAATAAGGCTAACGACGGAGTAGTTAATGTCTTTGCAAAACGTGCTTACCAAAGTACTAGCTTGGTTTGATAACAGCAATGTAAAAGTGAGCGACAATGCGACAGATTCAATTGACTGGATGCGGGTAATCCCTTTTATCCTTATGCATTTAGTCTGCTTGATGGTGTTAGTGGTAGGCTGGAGTCCTGTCGCCTTATGGGTGGCATTGGCTTCGTATCTGCTACGCATGTTTGCCATCACCGCTTTTTATCATCGCTATTTTTCCCATAAGGCCTTTAAAACTAGTCGTATAGCTCAATTTCTGTTCGCACTGCTAGGTGCAACAGCAACCCAGCGAGGACCTATCTGGTGGGCGTCTCACCATCGCCGCCATCATATTCATTCCGACAAAGATAAAGATATTCATAGCCCTAGGCATGGTTTTTTATGGAGTCATATGGGCTGGTTTTTATGCCTTAAAAATTTTACGACCCAAGAACATTGTGTGCGCGATCTTATGAAATTCCCTGAATTAGTCTTACTGGATCGTTTTGATAGTCTTGTGCCGATTATTTATGCTTTTTTGCTGCTGTTCTTAGGACAGTATCTGGAGCAGGCCTATCCAGAATTCCATACCAATGGCTCACAAATGTTGATATGGGGTTACTTTGTCTCATCTATCGCTTTGATACACTGCACGCTGTTTGTTAATTCGCTGGCCCATGTGTTAGGTAGCCAACGTTATGAGACGGGTGATGATAGTCGCAATAACTGGTTTATCGCGCTACTTACGCTGGGGGAAGGTTGGCATAACAATCATCATCATTATCCAGCCTCTGCTCGCCAAGGGTTTTTTTGGTGGGAAATCGATATAAGTTACTATTTACTTCGCCTAATGTCTGTGTTTGGCATCATCTGGGATTTAAAACCGCTTCCGTCTAATCGCTTGTACTCGAATCTTATCCAAAAGGCAGCGCAACCATGAATATAGCGATAGTCGGTAGCGGTATTTCTGGGCTTTATGCCGCACACTATTTGTCTAAACAACATCAGATTACGGTGTATGAAGCCAACAGCATTCTGGGTGGACATACCGATACCCATAACATTGTTCTGGGTGACCAAGTTTATGCGGTTGATACCGGCTTTATTGTTTTCAATGAACATAATTATAAGTATTTCTGCCAGTTTCTCAGTGATTTAAAAGTAGCCTCGCAAGCTTCTGACATGACTTTTAGTGTCGCCGATGCTATTTCTGGTCTTGAATACAATGCGACCACTCTGGATAAACTATTCTGTCAACGCCGAAATTTATTCCGGCCGCGTTTTTATCGCATGGTCAAAGATATTTTGCGATTTTATCGCGTAGCGCCTGCACTTTTAGAAAGCAACGATGATATTTTGACATTAGGTGACTATTTAAAACAACAGCATTACAGCTCAACCTTTATTGATGATCATATTCTGCCGATGGCAAGTGCCTTATGGTCTGGGCCTCCGCAAGTGGTAAGAGATTTTCCGGCTCGCTATTTTGTCGCATTTATGGCCAATCACCAGATGTTAAAAACCGACAACAGACCGGAGTGGCGTACCGTTTGCGGTGGTTCTTCTACTTATATTGAAGCATTCAAGCGAGATTTTAAGGGTGAGTTGCGCCTTGATTGTCCGGTGCAGGCCATCAGCCGAAATAAAACCGGGGTAACGGTAAAGACTCGCCAGGGTGAAGAGCACTATGAGCATCTCCTTATGGCCTGCCATAGTGATCAAGCTCTACATTTATTGCAGGATGCAAGCGTTCAGGAAACAGAAGTATTGGGTGCTATGACCTTTCAGGAAAACGATGTGGTTCTGCATACGGATGCCAGCTTAATGCCTAAGCACCCTAAAGCTTGGGCAAGTTGGAATGCGCTAAAATTAAGTGATACTCAAACTCGTTGCACCGTGACTTATTATATGAATATGTTGCAAAAGTTGAATGCCCCAGAACCTTTACTCGTCACGTTAAATTGCACGGATCGAATTGATCCAAGCAAGATATTACAGCAAAGGCACTATCATCATCCGGTGTACACGCCTGCTAGTCTTGCCGCGCAAAAGCGTCGCGATGAAATTAATGGCGTCAATAACACCTGGTATACCGGTGCCTATTGGGGCTGGGGCTTTCATGAAGATGGTGCTAAAAGTGCTCAAGAAGTAGTTAAGCTGTTGAGCGAGAGAACATGAGTGCCTTAAATAGCCGCTTATTTCAAGGCTGGATACGTCATCGCCGTTATTTACCCAAAAAGCATAGCTTCCAATATCCCCTCTTCATGAGCTGGATTGACCTAGCCGAGCTAGCTGAAGTGATGGCGATTAGCCCCTACTGGTCTTTGGAACATTTTAATCTAGTCAGCTTTTATCGCAGCGATTATTTGGGCGATGCGGGTCAAGATTTATCAAACACGGTGAGTAACCTGATAAAGGAACATTCCGGAGCTACCTTTAAGGGTAGGATCTGTCTGTTAAGCCATTTACGCTTTCTGGGTTTTTGCTTTAACCCAGTCAGTTTTTATTTCTGTTATCCGGAAGGCTCAGATACGCCTCGTTACATACTTGCGGACATTAATAACACGCCATGGAATGAGCGCTACTGCTATGTACTTGACACAGAAGAGAGTCCTGTACAAAAAGACAAATGGACATTTGAATTCGACAAAGCCTTTCATGTGTCTCCATTTATGCCAATGCAGCAACATTACCACTGGCAGTTTAGTTTCCATGACGACAACCTAGCTATTCACATGACCATACAACAGGATCATGAAAGCTGTTTTGATGCCACCTTGCAGCTTAAAGCTCAGAAGTTAAGTCGTTCTGTTATGCGCACTATGCCCTTACGTTATCCTTTTTTGACTCTATCAGTGCTCATTTCAATTTATTGGCAGGCTTTACGCTTGTGGCTGAAAGGCATCCCCTTCTACGGTCACCCTGACAAACAACCCGAATAAAATACTGGAGAGCTCTATGAATGCAGTCGTTGCCTCTTTAAACAAAAACCCGACACGAATTGATCTGCTGTTGCGCAAGGGTTTTCTGGATAAACTTGCCCATCTTGAAAATGCCGTATTAACTATTTCCGATGCCTTGGGCGAATATGAGCTAGGTTCTGAAGGCGCTGATGGTCTGCGTGCCAAAATCCATGTACTGGATATGAGTTTCTATCGTCAAGTTGCTTTGAGTGGTTCAATTGGTGCCGCTGAGTCCTATATGGATCAGGCTTGGCAAGCGGATGACTTATGTCGTGTTATACAGATACTCGTGCGTAATCGTGATTTACTAGACAGTATGGAAGGTGGCTTGGCAACACTAGCAAATCAGTTACTCAAACTATGGCACAGTACTAATCGCAATTCTCAACAAGGTAGCCGAAAAAATATCGCTGCACATTATGATCTGGGTAATGATTTATTTGCCCTATTTCTGGATCAACATAGCATGTATTCCTCAGCCACTTTTTACCAAGCTGAACAGAGTTTGGAGCAGGCTGCTACTGCCAAACTTGAGCGCATTTGTCAGAAGTTAGATTTGCAGCCCGAAGATCATATTGTCGAAATAGGGACAGGCTGGGGTGGTTTTGCCATTTATGCCGCTAAAAACTATGGCTGCCGCATTACCACGACAACCATTTCTAAGGAACAATATCAGGCCGCCCAACAACGAATTAACGATGCAGGTGTAGCTGGACTTGTGACAGTGTTGATGGAGGATTACCGTAATTTACAAGGCTCTTATGATAAGTTGGTTTCGATTGAAATGATTGAAGCTGTGGGGCATCATTATTTAGATACTTATTTAAAACAATGTGCGGCATTGTTAAAACCTAATGGTTTGGCCCTGATTCAGGCGATCACTATAGAAGACCGATATTATCATCAAGCCTTACATAGTGTTGATTTTATCAAGCGCTATATTTTTCCGGGTAGCTTTATTCCCTGCGTGAGTGTAATTATTGCTAGCGCTACGCGCTGTACTGACTTTCGACTCATTAATCTGGAAGATCAAGGCGAAAGCTATGCCCTGACCTTAAACCATTGGCGCAAACGTTTTATGGCGGCGTTGGAGCAAGTCAGGGCACAGGGTTACAACGAAGAGTTCATTCGCATGTGGGAGTTTTATCTATGTTATTGCGAAGGCGGCTTTAAGGAAAAGTCGATTTCCAATGTGCAGTTGTTACTGGCCAAACCAAGCAATCGCCGTCAACAGTGGTTACCTATTTATGAATCGTAATAATTGGGTCAATATGCTCTGGATGCAGATCTTATGGTTTAGCGCCGTCCTTGGCGCAGTCGGAGGACAGCTTTGGTTGGCTTCTATGCTACTAATCGGCTTTGTATTCTGGGAGTTTCGCCCAGCTAGACGTGTTTATGGCGACTTTCAGTTAATACTGGTTGCGGTATTATTTGGTCTTATACTCGACACAACCTGGGTAAGGCTAGGCTGGCTTGAATATGCAGGGGCGAGTGCTTTATCTGAGCTTGCACCTTTATGGATACTATTTTTATGGGCGGGCCTGGCATTAACAATTAATCATTCCTTGGTCTGGCTGCAATCACGACTTATCCTTGCTGCGTTGTTAGGCGCCGTTTTTAGTCCATTATCGTATCTAGCGGCGGCGCGTTTCGGAGCAGTGACTATTGTTAGCGAACCAGAGGGTTTGTTTATAGCTTTGAGTCTGAGCTGGGCGATTGCTTTGCCATTATTACTTTGGTTGGCGAAGCATTTAAAGCACCTTAATAAAGAAAAGCTAAGCCATGTTTAGCTTAATAGTCATTGCGGCTTTTAGTGTCATCGCCATGTTACTGGCTTGGAATTGGCAAAAACGACACGCCAACGCTGGAATTGTTGATGTCATCTGGGCTTTCGGCATGATGTTAGCCGGACCTTGGTATGCTTTAACCGGCACAGCACCTTTGTTTTTAAAGTTGAGTTTGGGCATATTGACCTTTAGTTGGTTTTTGCGTTTGGGTAGTTATTTACAGCGACGTGTATTTAAAGAAGCCGAAGACGGCCGTTATCATGCCATGCGTAAGGCTATGAAAGACAGAGCACAGCTGGGCTTTTTATTGTTTTTTCTAGTGCAGGCCGGATTTATCTGGCTCTTGTCATTACCCTTCTGGGTGGTTGCTCAAAATACTAAACCGGAGACCTATTTTGTAATAGTAGCCTTGCTACTTGCCGCTTTAGCACTCTACGGTGAAACCAAGGCGGATCAACAATTAGCTGAGTTTAGAAACAATCCGGATAATCGAGGCTTAAGTTGCCGTAAGGGCTGGTGGCGTTATTCTAGACATCCTAATTATTTTTTTGAGTGGCTGCATTGGTTTGTTTATCCACTCATGGGCTGGGGCGGAGCATACCAATACTGGTTATGGCTGGCACCTGTAGTGATGTTTTGTTTTTTATACTGGTTTACCGGTATTCCATTTACCGAGCAACAGGCCTTACGCAATCGGGGTGAGGATTACCGTTTATATCAGAAGTCCACCAGTATATTTTTTCCATGGTGGCCCAAGTCATGAGTTTAAGTGAGTCTCAACATAAGCCAATGCCCCTATAGACATAGCTAGGCGAAGAAACTTAAGAATGTACAAATCGTATTCATCCGCAGCCATTAAAAATATAAATCAAAAAAGAGGTTCATCATGAAGTCTATTACCCTTGCCAATACCTTCGCCAATCGGCATGAGTGATTTTTAAATATCGAAGAAAAGAGAATAGCCAGAAAAGGTAGAATACATTTTCTGACAACGCATTCCCACCCCAACTGACCATGAATGAAATTTTAACAATACTAAGCACGCT
>CAIVGC010000123.1 GCA_903905335.1 uncultured Methylococcaceae bacterium | reverse complement strand
TTTGAGCAATGCAAGGGTCGCTGCCCCATTTACCTATTGTGGAGTTCTTAAAAAAATACTGAGTATAACTGGCAGCAATCCAATTCAAGTGGAGTTTGAGTTAGAACATGAACTGCCAGATCGGTTAAAGCAAGAATTTCTAAGAATTTAAAAAGTATTTTTTAATGAATGTCTCTTATTGGCCGATTCTGTTGAAAAACTCTGATTTATTTGCAGCGATTAGTAGGTTTTTATTTGGATTTTAGTGCGGCATGAAGTTTTTCTTAATTTCTCATGAAATAGTCGCTAGATTTACCAATCTATCCAACTTTAACTTGGTATTTGGTTTATTTTAGGCGCTATTGGAGTCAACCACATCGCCATTCGTCGTAGATTTTGTGCGGTAGCCGCCAGTAGAAACTCGTCATGCGCACCACTAAGCCCTCGTAATCGCAATTTATCTAGTTTTAATATGCGTTTTAAGTGCGCAAACAGCATCTCAACTTTCTTACGCTCTCTGAATGATTGCTTGTATGCCTCAGTTTTGAAGATAGCCCGCGCCACATCACGCGCAGGTTCATAGAGGCTACGTACCACTTTTCTGACTGGCGTATTCGGGCAACACTGCAGTTTCATTGGGCAATTTAAGCAATCCTTCTTACGTGCATGATAGATAACCGTATCGGCTTTCGTGATGTGTGAGCGCGGTTTCACAAATGGGCGCCAGTTACTTTTAAGCAGGTTCCCCTCAGGACAAATATACTCATTGGCGACTTCATTCCATTGGAAATCACTCCGTGATAAGGTGCCGTCATTACGCTCTGACTTGTCCCAGACAGGCACATGCGGTTCAATCCCTTTATCATTAACCATCCAGTTTAACATTGTGGCTGTGCCGTAATTGGTATCGCCAACAAGCCGCGTTGGTTTAATCTCATATTTCTCTTCAACCCGATCAACCATGATTTTAGTGGCATTAACTTCTGCAGTTTTGCTGACGGATGAAGCTTCGACATCAACAATAATGCCGGCTTCTAGATCTATGAGATAGTTGGTGCAGTATGCAAAGTAAGCTGGGCCATTCGCTGCTGTCCAACTTGAGGATGGATCTGTCAATGAAATTGACTGTGGTATTGGGCCGCATGGATTTGCAACTTCCAGTGCTGCCAGATATTCTCTGACAGGTCGGGTCGCTTCTTTGGGGTTGCCCCAATCAACGACTTCCTCGCCAGGAACTGCATGTTGCCGCTGGGCATCGGCTTTGATGATGCTGGCATCTGTGGCAAAACCCTCACCACGTACCATGCCTTCTTTCATGCAACGTTGTAATACGGTTTCAAACAAGTAGCGAAAAGTATCGCTATCACGGAATCGGCCATGCCTGTTTTTAGAGAAGGTGGAATGGTCTGGCACTGAATCCTCTAGACCTAATCGACAGAACCAGCGGTAGGCGAGATTAAGATGTACTTCCTCACATAGACGGCGTTCAGAGCGAATACCAAAGCTATAGCCAATGATCAGCATCCGAATCATCAACTCTGGATCAATGGACGGCCTGCCGGTGTGACTGTAGAACTCGGCTAGGTACTGACGAAGTTCACTTAAATCAAGGTAATGATCAATACCACGCAACAAATGATTCTGTGGAACGTGATCTTCAAGGTTAAAGGAGTAGAACAGCTTGTTGTTACCACCTGAATTACAACCCATCATGATAACTTATCCTATATAAATCAATATGTTAATTATAATTTATGCGGAAAAGATTGTCTATATTTATGAGGGTTTTTCAACAGAATCGGCCCTTAGTACTCAGTCGACCTATTAATTACATTGCCTAAAAGCAGACATTCTATAATGTTAAATGAGGAGATATCTAAAAATGGTATAATTACCATGTAATTTAGTTAGTAAGTTTTGTCCTTTTTTTGTCCTTTTTGATTAGGACAAAGGGTTAAAAGTTGTTGAGATAATATTCAAAGATGTCGTATCCAATGGGTTTAAGACCTATGGAGACTGTAGCTCAGTTGAATTGTGATTCCTGTTGTCGTGGGTTCGAGCCCCATCAGCCACCCCATCTTTTATAAGCCTCACAGTCTAGTGGGGCTTTTTTGTTTCTATTGACATAGAAATGATG